>JBLHOD010000164.1:0-3982 GCA_047622545.1 Polaribacter sp.
AATCTTAAAAAAGAAAGTAAAAAAATCAGAAAACGTGTTGAGGCAAAAAAAGATGCCGAAACAACAGTTGTTTCTACTAAAAATATTGCTTCTTTAGAAGGTGTTCAATTTGCTCATTTACACAATCATACTCAGTTTTCCGTACTACAATCTACCATGCAAATTGGCAATATTGTAAAAACTGCAGCAAAGGACAATATGTCTGCAGTTGCGTTGACAGATACTGGGAATATGATGGGAGCTTTTCATTTTGTAAGCGCAATCTTAAATCATAATAAAGCTGCAGAAACAAAAAATGAAGAATTAAAAGAGCAAGGGGAAACTCCTACAGAAACTATTTTAAAACCAATTGTTGGTTGCGAATTTAATATTTGCGAAAATCATTTAGAAAAGACTAAAAAAGACAACGGATATCAAGTTGTATTACTCGCAAAAAACAAGAAAGGATATCACAATTTAGCAAAAATGTCTTCTATTGCTTTTGTTGATGGCTTCTATTATATCCCTAGAATCGATAAAGAAATTGTAGAAAAATATAAAGAAGATATTATTGTACTTACAGGGAATTTAAATGGAGAAATTCCTGGTAAAATTCTAAATGTCGGAGAAAAACAAGCAGAAGAAGCGTTGCTTTGGTGGAAATCAGTTTTTAAAGATGATTTTTACATTGAGTTAATGCGTCATGGACAGGAAGATGAAAAGATTGTCAATGAAACATTGTTGAAGTTTTCTAAAAAGCACAACATAAAAATAGTTGCTACCAACAATACTTTTTACTTAGAAAAAGGAGATGCGAATGCGCACGATATTTTATTGTGTGTAAAAGACGGAGAAAAACAAGCAACTCCAAAAGGTCGTGGAAGAGGATATCGTTATGGCTTACCAAATGATGAATACTTCTTCAAGTCTACTGACCAAATGAAACAGTTATTTGTTGATTTACCAGAAGCAATTTCAAATATCCAAGAAGTTGTAGATAAGATTGAGCCATACACATTAGCAAGAGATGTTTTATTACCCGCTTTTGATATTCCAGAAAAATTTAAAGACGCAATAGATAAAGAAGATGGAGGAAAAAGAGGAGAAAATAATTACTTACGTCATTTAACGTATGAAGGCGCCAAAAAACGATATGGAGAAATAACAGAATCTATTGGAGAACGTTTAGATTTTGAATTAGGAGTTATTGAGAAAACTGGTTATCCTGGCTATTTTTTAATTGTAGAGGATTTTATTAGAGAAGCTAGAAACATGGATGTTTCGGTTGGCCCAGGTCGTGGTTCTGCTGCTGGTTCTGTAGTTGCATATTGTTTATGGATTACAAATTTAGATCCAATTCAGTACGATTTGCTTTTTGAGCGTTTCTTAAACCCAGAACGCGTTTCGATGCCAGATATCGATATTGATTTTGATGATGAGGGACGAGGAAAAGTGATGAGTTATGTAATTAATAAATACGGCTCAAGTCAGGTTGCCCAAATTATTACATACGGAACAATGGCCGCAAAATCATCTATAAGAGATACTGCCAGGGTTTTAGATTTACCACTTTTTGAAGCCGACAGAATTGCCAAGTTAATTCCTGGAATGAAATTGAGCAAAATCTTTTCTTTAAGTGAAAAAGAACTGAAAGAGAAATTACGTTCAGAAGAAATTGTATTGGTAAACGAACTTAAAAAATTATCAGAAGGAAATGATTTAAGTGCAGAAACCATTAATAAAGCTAGAATTTTAGAAGGTTCTGTTAGAAATACGGGGATTCACGCGTGTGGTGTAATTATTACGCCATCTGATATTACCAATTTTGTTCCGGTTACTCTCGCTAAAGATTCTGACATGTATGTTACACAATTCGACAACTCGGTTGTAGAAAGTGCTGGATTATTAAAAATGGATTTCTTAGGATTAAAAACATTAACCCTAATTAAACATACCATAGAAATTGTAAAAGCAAAACACGGAATCGAATTAGATCCAGAAAATTTTCCCTTAGATGATGAAAAAACATATCAGCTTTTTCAACGCGGAGAAACTGTTGGAATTTTTCAATATGAATCTCCAGGAATGCAAAAACACATGCGTGCTTTAAAACCTACTGTTTTTGCCGATTTAATTGCTATGAATGCACTGTATCGTCCTGGACCAATGGAATACATTCCGTCTTTTATCAATAGAAAACACGGAACTGAAGACATTGAGTACGATCTACCTGCAATGGAAGAATACTTGGCGGAAACATACGGAATTACCGTGTATCAAGAGCAAGTAATGTTGTTGTCGCAAAAATTAGCCAATTTTACAAGAGGTGAAGCCGATGTATTGCGTAAAGCAATGGGTAAAAAACAAGCGGCTGTACTTGCTAAAATGAAGCCTAAATTTATTGAGCAAGCAAGTAAAAATGGTCATGATGTAGAAAAATTAGAAAAAATTTGGAAAGATTGGGAAGCATTTGCAAGTTACGCTTTTAACAAGTCTCACTCTACTTGTTATGCTTGGATTGCGTATCAAACTGCCTATTTAAAAGCGCATTATCTAGCAGAATATATGGCTTCGGTATTGTCTAATAACATGAACGATATCAAATCAGTTTCTTTCTTTATGGAAGAATGTAAACGTTCTGGATTAACGGTTTTAGGACCGGACATCAACGAATCCTTTTCTAAATTTTCTGTAAACAAGGAAGGAAATATTCGTTTTGGGCTTGCTGCCATTAAAGGTGTTGGAAGTTTGGCTGTAAAAGCAATTATTGATGAACGTAAAAAAAATGGTCATTTTGTATCCATTTTTGATGTAGCTAAACGTGTAGATCTACGTGTTGCAAATAAAAAAGCTTTTGATGGATTGATTTTAGCTGGCGGATTTGATTCTTTTAATGATACACATAGAGCGCAATATTTTGCTATTGATGAAAAAGGGTTGACTTTTATTGAGAAAGCACTGCGCTACGGAAATAAATATCAAGATGGAGAAAATTCTTCACAAGTTTCTATGTTTGGAGAAGCTTCAGATATTCAATTACCTGAGCCTATAATTCCTGAATGTGAAACTTGGAGTACTATGGAAACTTTAGGAAAAGAAAAAGAAGTTGTCGGAATTTATATTTCTGCGCATCCGTTAGATGATTTTAAAAATGAACTGACTTTCTGTAATGCCAATTTATCACATTTCAAAGAAGATATTTCTAAATATGTAGGAATGAATTTATCTTTTGCAGGTATTGTAACTGATGTACAACACAGAGTTTCTAAAGCAGGAAAAGGTTGGGCAACATTTTTTATAGAAGATTACCATAACAATTATGAGTTTAGAATATTTGGAGAAGAATATTTAAAATTCAGACATTTCTTAGTGCCAAATTCATTCTTATTTGTAAAAACGATAATTAAAGCTGGTTGGGCAAATAAAAATACTGGAATCGTTGGAGAGCCAAGATTACAGTTTATAGACTTTAAATTATTACATGACACCATGGATGATTTATGTAAAAAAATCACCATTCAAATTCCTGTTACAAACGTAACAGAAAACAACATCAATAATTTACAGCAGTTATTACAAACAAATCCAGGTAACCAAAGTCTTTATTTTACAATTTGGGATGAAAAAGAAAAAATTGAACTCAATTTACCAAGCAGAATTCCTAAAATAAAAATTACAAACGAGCTATTATTAACATTAGAAAAAGAGCAAGTATCGTTTAAATTAAACTAGCTCATACTTGCTAAAAAAGCAAAACCGCCAAACATAAATAAGAATAACATTGCAATGATAAAGTAAATTACCATTAACAATAAGGTCCCTTTTGCCCAGTTTTTCTTATTAATGCGGGTACCAGAATCAAAAGCCCAAATCAGCACTAAAATTAATCCTATAATTGGTATTGATGCTAAAAAGATAGTTAACGCCCATTCTTTATAAGACATTACATTCGCATTTTGTTGTTCTGATAAATTTTCCATTAGTTAGTTTTTTATAGTTCAAC
>JBLHOD010000165.1:0-3982 GCA_047622545.1 Polaribacter sp.
AGAATATATTTATTTTTCATTCGAAATTTTTTCTAAACAGTTTTTAATTTGTTGCACATCAGAAACTGCAAGTTGAGTTTCATCAAAATGTTTATTACTATTCATAGAAACTATAGGTTTTTTAATGGTTTTTGTTTGTAAAGTAGCTGATAAGTGCACTTCTTTAAATCCGTTTTCTTGAAACAGTTTAATATTATTTTTGTTAATTCCGCCACCAGGCATGATGGTGATTTTAGAAGTTGCTTTTTGAAGTTCAATCAAATTTTGTAAACCAATTTCTGCTGAATTTTGTTGTCCAGAAGTCAAGATTCTTGTCACTCCAATTTCTTCTAATTTCTTGAGTTCTTTAATCGGATTTATAACCCAATCAAAAGCTCTATGAAATGTAAAATTCATCGGTTTTGAGATTTCTACCAATTCCTTAGTTCTTTCAATATCAATTGTGTTATTTAACGTTAAAACACCAGAAACAATTCCGGTTACACCTAGTTCTTTACATAATAAAATATCCTCTTTTAAAACCTGAAATTCATCATTAGTATATGTAAAATCGCCACTTCTTGGTCTAATCAGTACATGAATTGGAATGGTAAGTTTCTCCACTGCTTTTTTCAACAATCCATAAGAAGGTGTAATTCCGCCAACCGCTAATTCAGAACACAATTCAATTCTATTGGCACCAGCTTTTTCTGCATTGATTGCAGATTGATATGAGTTTGCACAGATTTCTAGTTTCATTTATGCTGAATTTATTTCAGTATTTCTTCTGTCATTCCTGCGAAGGCAGGAATCTTATTAATAGTAGTTAAATATTTTAAAATGGATTCCTGCCTTCGCAGGAATGACATATTTTTCACTCAATAATTATTTCATCAATAAACATCCAAGGTAAATGTCCAGCGCCTTGTCTTCCGTCAGGAATAATTCCAAAACTCACCATTTTTAATTTAATAAATCTGGTAAATATCTTGGTTTCTAATTTTAAATCCACAATTTTTTCTTCAGAATACCCTAGTTCAATCGGAATAAACTCTTCGTTTCCAGGAAATCTTATGACAACTTGAGAAGGAGCATAAATCCAACTTCCGTTTTGGTTGTTAAAACGAGTAGAAATAGAATTGATATTCATTTCTTTTCCTAAGTCAATGGTGATTTCAACATCTTTTCCATCAAACCCCAACCATTGATCATCACCATAACGTTTATCGCTTCCACTAATTCCATTAATTAAAGCACTATTTCCTCCAGAATTATATTTTTCACTAGGAGCAACATCAAAAGTTATTTTTTTACCAACCGCTTTATGCATTCTTATAATTTCCTTAAAAACTGTACTTACTTGTTTCTCAGAATCAAAGGAAGCAGCTTTAATCGTTACACTTTTATCTATTAGTAATGGTTCTTTATAAGTTGTAGAATTGGTATTTGGTTTTGTTCCGTCTAAAGTATAGCGGATGGTTTTAGTGTTTGATGAAGTTTCTAAAATCATATACGAAACACCATTTTTTATTTCTGATTTACCTAAAACTTCATACAAGTGATTTGCATAATTTACATCTCTAGCATCTAAACGCTGCTGATAAAATTCCAAACGATTTTTAAAATTATTGAAATCCTTATTTTTAGTTTCAGACCAGACAACCTCACTTAAAGCAATCATTCTAGGAAAAGCCATGTACTCAACTTGCTTCGAATTATTCATGTATTCTGTCCAAACATTTCCTTGCGCTCCTAACACATATTTTGCTTCTTCTTTGGTTAATTCTTTAGGAATTGGATTAAAACTATATACCTTTTCTAACGGTAAAAATCCACCAATAGCCAAAGGTTCGTCTTCTTTTGTAGATTGATAATGATCAAAATAACAATGAGTTCCTGGCGTTAAAATAACATCGTGATGTTGCTTTGCTGCCGTAACGGCCCCTTTAGTACCACGCCAAGACATTACGGTTGCATTTGGAGCTAATCCGCCTTCTAAAATTTCGTCCCAACCAATAATTTTTTTCCCTTTCGAGTTGATGTATTTTTCCATTCTGGTGATAAAATAACTTTGCAAACCGTGCTCATCTTTTAATCCTTTCTCCTTAATTAAATCTTGACAGTGTTTACAGTTTTTCCAACGTGTTTTTGGAGCTTCATCTCCACCAATATGAATATATTTTCCAGGAAATAATGCAATCACTTCATCAATTACATCTTCTAAGAATTTAAACGTTTCTTCTTTCGGACAATAAATATCTTCAAAAACACCCCATTTTGTTGCAACATCAATTTGTTTTCCAGTACAACCTAATTCGGGATACGCACTTATTGCTGCTTGCGCATGACCTGGCATTTCTATTTCTGGAATGATGGTAACTTGTCTTGCTGAGGCGTATTTTACAATGTCTTTTATTTCTTCTTGCGTATAAAATCCGCCATATTTTTTTCCATCAAATTGATGTGGTTGATCAGAATAATGACCAATCAATGTTTCATTTCTGTAAGCCGCAACTTCTTGTAGTTTTGGGTATTTTTTTATTTCAATTCTCCAACCTTGATCTTCTGTTAAATGCCAATGAAACGTATTCATTTTTAACATGCTCATCAAATCGATATACTTTTTAATAAAATCAACCGGAAAAAAATGACGTCCAACATCTAAATGCATTCCTCTATATTTAAATTGAGGCGCATCTGTGATTTCTATATTCTGAATTGGAACTGTAGTTTCTTTATAAGTACTATTTTCAAATGAAGCAGGTAATAGCTGACGTAATGTTTGTACTGCATAAAAAGCTCCTTTTGCAGAACTTGCAGAAATTTCAATTTCGTTTGAGGTTACTTTTAGTTGATATCCTTCAGGATTTGTAATAGTTTCATCTTTCTTAAAACGGATAACATTTTTAGACTCTTCCGATTTTAATTGTAAAGGACTTCCATATTCGATATACGATTTCAAAAATTCAGCAACTTGTTTAAAGTCATCATCAGCACTAATAATTCCTGTTAAATTGCTCATTTCAAAAACGCCATCATTAATTTGTTGAAATGAAGGAGCTGGAATAATTGCCGGGTTTATGGCTATTTGTTTTTCATCAGAACATGAACTAAGGAGTAAAACAGTTAACGAACAGATTAAAAAATACTTGGCATGTTTAAAATTAATCATAAATTGTAGGCTGATTGTTGTTATCTTGCTAAATTAGTCAAATAAATAAATCCAAACACGGAATGAAAAAATATTTTCTGCTCTTAGTTTTACTTTCAGTATTCTTAGATTCTTGTAAACCTAGACTTCCAATTTCTTTAGCACAAAAAGACACACAATTAATCTCTTATGTAAATCCGTTTATCGGAACTGGCGGTCATGGTCACACATATCCTGGAGCTACAATGCCTTTCGGGATGATGCAATTGAGTCCAGATACGCGATTAGATGGTTGGGATGGTTGTTCTGGTTATCATTATTCTGATTCAGAAATTTACGGATTTTCTCATACACATCTAAGTGGAACAGGAGTTTCTGATTACGGAGATATTTTATTAATGCCAACAAATAAAGTGGTTTTTAATAATGGTGCTGACGGAAAAGAAGGTTATAAATCAAAATTCTCTCATGATAAAGAAATTGCTGAACCAGGCTTTTATAAAGTTCATTTAGAAGATACAGATATTGATGTTGAATTAACTGTTTCTAAACGAAGTGGAATTCATAAATACGAATTTGCAGAAGGCTCTAAACAAATTATTATTTTAGATTTAGAACATAGAGACGAAGTGTTAGATGCTAAACTTACCATCAATTCTAAAACAGAGATTTCTGGACATCGTTTTTCTAAGGCTTGGGCTACAGATCAACGATTATTTTTTGACATGTTGTTTTCTAAACCGTTTACTAAAGTTACTTTTTTAGATGATAAAAAAGAAGGAAAAAAAGTAAAAGCGGCTTTTGAATTTGACAATACTACAGGAAACGAAATTAATATTACGATTGGAATTT
>JBLHOD010000166.1:0-3976 GCA_047622545.1 Polaribacter sp.
GGAATTATTTTAAACGTAAGGCCAAAAAAATCTGCTGCTGCATATAAAAAAATCTGGTGGAAAGAAGGTTCGCCATTAGTTGTAATTTCTGAGCGTTTTGCGAAAAAGGTAGCTAATAACACAGAAATACCTGTTGCTTTGGCAATGCGCTACGGAAGCATGAGCATTCAAAAAGGATTTCAAGAATTAGCAGACAAAGGGGTTGATGATATTTTAATTGTGCCATTATATCCACATTTCGCCATGTCTTCTACAGAGACGGTTTTAGTAAAAGCTGAGGAAGTTAGAAAGCAGTTTTTCCCGAATATAAAAACGACAGAAATCCCTCATTTTTATAACGAACCAAGATATATCAAAGCAATGTCTGACAATATTCAGAATCATTTAAACAATTTTGAATATGACCATATTTTGTTTTCGTATCATGGAATTCCAGAACGACATATTTATAAAACTGATCCAACAAAAAATCATTGTAAACTTGACAAATCTTGTTGCGAAAAACCATCGATTGCACACGAAACTTGTTATCGTCATCAATGTTTTGAAACCACAAAAGAAATTGTAAAAGCTCTAAATTTAAAAGAAGGAACGTATAGCAATTCTTTTCAGTCAAGACTATTAAAAGATCCTTGGCTAAAACCATATACCGATTTTGAGTTTGACAGAATCCCTAAAGAAGAAGGAAAACTAAAAATGGCTGTTGTAACTCCTGCTTTTGTTTCCGATTGTTTAGAAACATTGGAGGAGATTGCCATGGAAGGAAAAGAACAATTTTTTGAAGGAGGCGGAACCCATTACAAACACATTCCGTGTATGAATGATAACGAGGACTGGGTAAATGTGATGAATACTTGGATTGATGAATGGGCGAATAAATAGCTGGCAGTATTCAGTAACAGTTTGCAGTCTGTCATTTTGACGAAGAATGAGGAAAAATATCAACTTTGCAACTCTGCAACTTTGTAACTAAATTAAAGACTATGGATTTTTTATACGTAAAAGCATTACACATTATTTTTGTAGTTACTTGGTTTGCAGGTTTATTCTACATTATTCGTTTATTTATTTATCATGTAGAGGCCGAAAATAAAGAAGAACCAGCTAAAGAAATTTTACAAACACAATACAAGATCATGGCTAAAAGACTGTGGTATATTATTACGTGGCCATCAGCAATTTTAGCTAGTTTTTTTGCGTTTTGGATGTTGTACAAAAATCCTGCGTACTTAGCAATGGATTGGATGCTTGTAAAATTAGCATTTGTGTTGGCTTTGTATTTTTATCATGGCGCTTGTCAAAAAATATATACAGATTTACAAAACGACATCATTAAATACACTTCTTTTAAACTACGTATTTGGAATGAAGTTGCTACCATCATCTTATTTGCAATTGTGTTTTTAGTAACGCTAAAAAGTGCAATTAACTGGATTTGGGGTGTTGTTGGAATATTTCTTTTTGGCGTATTACTAATGCTCGGAATTAAACTCTATAAAAGTATTAGAGCTAAAAAAGAGTGGGATTCTTCAAATAATGAAGATGATGAAGATAATGATGAGGATTATTATCTTGAAGAAGATTAGTCACCAGTTATCATTGGTAGTTTGCAGTATCAGTTTACAGGAGCAGTGTTAAGTAAAACACTGAAAACTGCTACTGAATACTAAGTTATTTACCCTTTTATACTTTGCTCAAAAGGGATTCTATTTACAATAGATCTTCCTAGCGTAATTTCATCAGCATATTCTAATTCGTCTCCAACCGAAATTCCGCGTGCAATTGTAGAAGTTATAATTTCAAATTTTTCTATTTGTTTAAAAATATAGAAGTTAGTGGTATCCCCTTCCATCGTAGAACTCAATGCGAAAATCAATTCTTTAACTTCTCCTTTAGATACTTTTTCTATCAACGATTCTATTTGTAAATTATGTGGACCAATTCCTTCAATTGGAGAGATCTTTCCACCCAAAACATGATACAGTCCTTTAAATTGCGAAGTGTTTTCTATCGCCATTACATCACGAATATCTTCTACAACACACACAATTTCTGAATTCCTGTTTGGATTGTTACAGATTTCACATAAAACAGTATCAGAAATATTATGGCATTTTTCACAGGCTTTTATATCATTACGTAAATGTAATAATGCTTCAGATAAATAACCTGTATGTTCTGTTGGCTGTTTTAACAAATGCAACACCAAACGCAACGCGGTACGCTTGCCAATTCCTGGTAAACGAGAAACTTCGTTTACTGCATTTTCTAACAATTTTGATGAAAAATCCATAGACGCAAATGTACCTTTTTTGAAGTGAATATAAATGTCACTTCGAGTGAATTTTATATTATTAAATAAAATTAGTATCGAGAAGATATCTAACAAAGTTCTCGATACAAATTTGAATTTTTACAAATTCAAATTCACTCGAAGTGACAAACTCTTAACTAAAAAAACATATATTCGTAACCCATAACTAATCATTCAACATTTACAACTTAAAAAATGCAACCAATACATATCATTTTATTAATTGTAGGATATTTTACTGTATTAATTCTCATTTCTTACTTCACAAGTAAATCTGCTACCAACGAAACTTTTTTCAAAGCAAATAACTCGTCTCCTTGGTATTTAGTGGCTTTCGGAATGATTGGCGCTTCGCTTTCTGGAGTAACTTTTATTTCTGTTCCTGGTTGGGTAGAAGACCAAAACATGGGTTATATGCAAATGGTTTTAGGGTATGTTGTTGGATATGCGGTTATCGGATTGGTATTACTTCCACTCTATTACAGATTAAATTTAACGTCTATTTATACGTATTTAGATGACAGATTTGGAAAATATTCTTATAAAACCGGAGCAAGTTTCTTTTTATTATCTAGAACAATCGGTGCTTCTTTTCGTTTATTTTTAGTCGCAAACGTATTGCAATTATTATTATTTGATGCGTATGGAATTCCGTTTTGGGTAACCGTAACCATTACCATTTTATTGATTTGGCTGTACACTTTTAAAGGCGGAATTAAAACCATTGTTTGGACAGATACGTTGCAAACATTGTTTATGTTGATTGCAGTTGGAGTCTGTATTTACACAATTTCTGACGAGTTACAAATCTCTAATATCTTTAATTATGTTGCCGACAGCGACTTGTCTAAAACCTTCTTTTTTGACGATGCAAATGCAGGAAACTATTTTTGGAAACAGTTTTTAGCAGGAGCATTTATTGCTATTGCCATGACCGGTTTAGATCAAGATATGATGCAGAAAAACTTAACCTGTAGAAACCTAAAAGACGCGAAGAAAAACATGTTTTGGTTTACCATTGTCTTGGTGATTGTTAACTTTTTCTTTTTAGCATTAGGCGTTTTATTAACTGATTATGCTCAGAAAAACGGAATTGACGCACACAAAGATGAGTTGTTTCCAATATTAGCAACCAAAGGGAGTTTAGGTTTGGCAACTGCCATTTTCTTCTTGCTTGGATTAATTGCTGCAGCGTATTCTAGCGCAGATTCTGCCTTAACTTCGTTAACAACTTCTTTTAGCATTGATATTTTAGAAATTGACAAAAAGAAAGAAAAAAGCGAACAAATAAAAATTAGAAAGAGAATACATATTGTGTTTTCTTTAGTGTTGATTGTAACCATTCTCATTTTTAAATATTTTATTACGGACGCTAGTGTAATTGCCAAGATATTTACATTTGCTAATTATACCTACGGACCATTATTAGGCCTGTATGCTTTTGGGTTATTTACCAAACTAAAGGTAAAAGACAAAGCAGTACCAATGATCTGTCTAGCTTCTCCGATACTAACCTATTTTGCGAGTTATTTAAGTTTAACATTGTTAGATTTTGACTTTGGATTTGCCTTATTAGTTGTAAACGGAATGATTACTTTTATTGGATTGTGGTTATTTAAGAAGAGGTAATTCACCTTGTTTCTAAACGCATTTTTGTAACTT
>JBLHOD010000167.1:0-3966 GCA_047622545.1 Polaribacter sp.
TAATTTTTCAAACTCAGCAAGTTCTTTAATTAACCTCATCACATTTTTCATGTCTTCCTTTTCTCCTTTTCTAATGATAAAACTCATAATATAATTTTAAGTAAGGCAAATTTAAACGATATTTGTAGACCATTTACATTTAATTGATATGAATCAAGCTCACAGAACTCTCGGAGAATTTATCATCGAGAATCAATTGCATTTTAAATATTCTTCTGGCGAATTATCTAGAATTATTAACTCAATACGTTTGGCTGCAAAAGTAGTAAATCATGAAATCAGAAAAGCGGGTTTAGTTGATATTATTGGTGCTGCAGGAGATATTAATATTCAGGGAGAAGCACAGCAAAAGTTAGATGTTTTAGCAAACAATTTGTTTAAACAAACCATTATCAACAGAGAAATTGTTTGTGGAATTGCAAGTGAAGAAGAAGATGATTTTGTAATTGTAGAAGGAAGAAACAAAGCAAATGAAAATAAATATGTGTTATTGATGGATCCTTTAGATGGTTCATCTAACATTGATGTAAACATTTCTGTTGGAACTATTTTTTCTATTTACAGAAGAATTTCTCCAACAGGTACTCCTGTTACAAAAGAAGATTTTTTACAAAAAGGAAGTGAGCAAGTTGCTGCTGGTTATGTTGCTTACGGAACTTCAACAATAATCGTTTTTTCAACAGGAAAAGGCGTAAACGGATTTACTTTAAACCCTGCAATAGGAACCTTTTATTTATCGCATCCAAATATTACATTTCCAGAAATTGGTCAAATTTATTCTATAAATGAAGGAAATTATGTTCATTTTCCAAAAGGTGTAAAAGAGTATTTAAAATATTGTCAAGAAGAAGATGAAAATCGTCCTTATACTTCTAGATATATTGGATCATTAGTTTCAGATTTTCATAGAAATATGCTAAAAGGCGGAATATATTTATATCCAACGAGTAAAATTGGACCGAAAGGAAAATTACGTTTGTTATACGAATGCAATCCAATGGCTTTTTTAGCGGAACAAGCAAACGGAAAAGCTTCTGATGGTTATAAACGAATTTTAGATTTAGAACCAACAGAGTTGCATCAACGTGTTCCATTTTTCTGCGGCTGTACAAAAATGGTTGAAAAAGCTGAAGAATTTATGGCTAAATATCCTGAAGACGCAAATTATTAATCTATCAATTTTATTGATACTTCTATAAAAAATCAAAACCTATATGAGTTGCTTTACACAAGTTTTTCAGTTAAGTTTGTGAAGGCAAAACATCAGTTTTAAGCTGATAAAACAATAATTTTAATCATTTAAAAACATATAATTATGGCTTTTCAATTACCAGAATTAGGATACGCTTACGATGCGTTAGAACCACATATTGATGCTAGAACTATGGAAATTCACCATAGCAAACATCACAACGGATATACAAATAACTTAAACAATGCAATTGCAGGAACTGATATAGAAGGGAAATCTGTTGAAGATATTTTAGGAAATTTAGACATGAATAACAAAGCTGTTAGAAATAATGGTGGTGGTTTTTACAATCACTCGTTATTTTGGTCAGTAATGAACCCTTCTGATAAAGGAGAACTATCTGGAGAATTAAAAGCGGCTATTGAAGTTGAATTTGGTTCTTTTGATGCTTTTAAAGATGCTTTTTCTAAAGCAGCAGCAACTCAATTTGGTTCTGGATGGGCTTGGTTGTGTGTTCATAAAGGCGGGAAAGTAGAAGTTTGTTCTACTCCAAATCAAGATAATTCTTTAATGCCAAATACTGGTTGTGGAGGAACTCCAATCTTAGGATTAGATGTTTGGGAACATGCTTATTATTTAAACTATCAAAACAGAAGACCAGACTACATCAATGCATTTTTTAATGTAATTAATTGGAACGAGGTTGCAAAAAGATATGCAGAAGCAAAATAAAGGCGCAGCCTTTTTTGCTATCTCACTCATACTTTAGACAAGTAAAAAAGTGATTTTCCTAATAAAAATAAAAAAGCATCTCAAATGAGATGCTTTTTTATGTGTTACAAAACAATATACGTTAGTAAGCTCGTTCTTCGTTCCCTTCGTAAAAGTTAATAAATGCTTGATTTACTACTCTATGACCACCATCTGTTGGATAATCTCCAGTAAAATACCAATCTCCTAAATTATCTGGACACGCAATATGTAAATTTTCTACCGATTGATAAATCACTTCCACTTCTGCATTAATCTCTGAAGTTTTTAGCATTTCTCCAGTTTTAGCAGAAATTTCTTCTCTTGTAAAAGGAGCGTAAATCTCTTTTACATAATTTACAATCTCGCTATCAGGTTTATTTTTTTGAGCAGCAGATTTTTTATAAACCTCGTCAACAATATGGTATTGATTTGTGTCTTTTAACAACTCTAACGCTGCTCTAAAAGCAATAAAATCTTCAATTTTTGCCATATCGATTCCATAACAATCTGGATATCGAATTTGTGGCGCAGAAGAAACAACAACAATTTTCTTTGGTTGTAACCTGTCTAAAATTCTAATAATACTTTTCTTTAACGTAGTACCTCTAACAATACTATCGTCTATAATTACCAAATTATCTGTAGGTTTTACAACTCCATATGTAACATCATATACGTGTGCAACTAAATCGTCTCGTGTATTATCATCAGCAATAAAAGTTCTTAATTTTGCATCTTTTATAGCAATCTTTTCAAAACGAGGTCTTTCAGATAAAATTTTTGTAACTTTTTTGGCAGATAGCTTTCCTCCTCCGGCTAATATTTTAGCTGTTTTTTGTTGATTTAAAACATCTTCTGCAGCTTCTGTCATCCCATAAAAAGAAGTTTCTGCAGTATTTGGAATAAATGAAAAAACAGAATTTGTAATATCGTTGTTAATTGATTTTAAGACTTGAGGAAATACTAGTTTTCCTAAGTTTTTTCGCTCTTGATAAATAGAGGCATCACTTCCTCTAGAAAAATAAATACGTTCAAAAGAACAAGATTTCTTAGGTTTTTGTTCTAAGATAGATTTTACAGCAATGTTTCCGTCTTTTTTAATAATTAATGCATGACCTCTTTCTAATTCTTGAACTTTATCAATATCAACATTAAATACAGTTTGTATCACTGGTCTTTCTGATGCTACAACCACAACTTCATCATCTTGATAATAAAATGTTGGTCTAATTCCCGATGGATCTCTTAACACAAATGCATCTCCATGACCAACTAAACCAGCCATTGCATAACCGCCATCCCAGTTTTTAGAAGAACGTTGTAATACGTTTTGTAAATCTAAATGTTCTTCTATAAAAGGAGAAGCATCTTTTTTAGTATACCCTTTTTCTTTCGCTTTTATATATAAACCAGAAACCTCTTCTTCTAAAAAGTGTCCAATTTTTTCCATTACAGTTACAGTATCTGTAAACTCTTTTGGATGCTGCCCTAACTCAACTAATTCTTCTAATAACTGTTTAGAATTTGTCATGTTAAAATTTCCAGCAACTATTAAATTTTGATGTTTCCAATTGCTTTGACGCAAAAATGGATGTACACTTTCTATGCTGTTTTTACCAAAGGTACCATAACGAACATGTCCTAAAAACAAGTTACCAACATATGGCATGTTTTCTTCTTGCCAAGCAATATCATTTTTTTTATCTGGATTTTCTTCTAAAATGGCATTTAATCGACCATTAATCTGAGCAAAAATATCTTGAATTGGTTGTGACTGATTTGACCGAACTCTACTAATATATCTTGTACCAGGATTTACATTAAACTTTACACTTGCAAAACCAGCTCCATCTTGACCGCGATTGTGCTGTTTTTCCATTAACAAATACATTTTATTTATTCCATAAAAAGCAGTTCCGTATTTGTCTTTATAATATTGTAATGGTTTTAATAAACGAACCATTGCAATTCCACATTCGTGTTTTAAAGCGTCACTCATTTTATTTTCAGTTGATTAGTGT
>JBLHOD010000168.1:0-3961 GCA_047622545.1 Polaribacter sp.
GCTCTTCGGCCACAAAGAATCAATCGGATATTATTTTTAGCAAATAATTCTGCAGTTGCTTTGCCAATTCCCGAAGTTGCGCCCGTTATAAATGCTGTTTTCTTCATTTGTTTTTATTAATAATTTAGGATGAATTTCCTTTTCCCTAAATCAGTTTAGTATAAACTTTAGAGAAATAGTAATATTGTTATAAAAGTATAAAAACAACTTGTTTTATTTTAAGAAAGGGGATAGTATTTTCAATAAATATTAACAAAGAAAAAACCGCCCTCCTCAGGGCGGTTCCTCTTTCAATTGGTTATTGAGAAATAACCAACCAAAAATCAACTAACCAAACTTATTTTAAATTTCTTCTATTCTTCGTTTTTCTTACTGCTTTAGTCCGTTTTCTGTTATTATTCCTTACAGATGGTGCTGCGGTTTTAACATTTTTTTCACTTTTTAAATACTGTACAAATCCCTTTCCAGAAAAATCATACGTGGTGTTTGACTTTATATGATACAGACGGATGTTACTGTCATTTATAACGCTCAATTCAAATTCTTCTTCATCTCCACCGTCATAATTAAGTGTTAAAACTTTAAGGTCTTCATAACCCGTAATATCAAACACTTCATAACCCCCTACGTAGCTCCAATCGATATGTGCAATTTGTGTGCCAAAACGGTCTTTAGAACTATAAAATGTTGTTAAGTTTTCTGGGGTAAAAGCTAAATAATTTTCATCATCAAAAGTATTTGGAGCTCCTCCAGAAGTAGTTGATTTTTCCCAAGCAATGTATTCTTGTAAAAAATATTCTATGTTTTCGTAAAATAATTTATCATAATCAAAATTGTTAGTCCTATAGCCAATTAAATAGTAATTTACGTTTTGTCTGCGGTTATATAATCTAATTTCATTGTTAGATAAAATTGTAACTTCAAAGTCGTTGGCGCCATCTATTTCGTGATTGGTTTCTAGTAAACCATTAAAAGTATTGTAGCTTCCAACAGCTATTCCTAAACCATTTCCTGTTCTTCCGATATCTACGATGTTGTTATTTGCATATAAAATGCCGTTTATAAATGATAAAGTAAAAGCTCTAGAAACATACGGGATATCTCCATTTCCTGATGTTCTATGATAATCTATATACCATAAATCATATTCAGAAACTACTTCTTCTAAAGTTGGCTGATACTCGTAAAAAGAATCTTGGTACACAGTAGTGCAGGAATTAAGAAAAGTGCCTGCAATAATAATTGCGAAAAGTAATCCTAGAGTTTTCATAAGCTTTCAGGTTTAGGGTAATGCTTATGTGTATTCAAATTATGTGCCAAAAAATAATGTCTTTCACAATAGTATATGAACTATCTGATTTCTATTTCTTTAGGTGCTTCAGGATAAAATACGGATTTTCCTTTTTTTATTGATTTTACTTTGAAGTATTTTGTCTTTCCTTTTAGGCTGTAACTAATAATTGCTTCATTTTGATTGAGCTCAAAAGGGAATTTTTTATTTTCAGGAACTGTATTATTTATTTCCTTGGATGAGTTTACGTCTAGGATGATATCTGGTTTTACAGCGGAAACAAAATTAGCTATAATCATTTTTTTCTCTTTTGTTTTTGTGTGCTCCAGTCTCATTATTTTTTTTGCAAAATAGATGCTATCAAATTTTAAAGGATACAAGGAGGCGTAGGTGATAGTTACATTTATTCCACTATTTCCAGGTTGTCCTCCAGACCAATTATTATAGATAGCTGATGTAATTGTAAATGGCGGATTTTCTTCGAACTTTGCACTTGCGCATTGAGAAAGTAGCAGTATGGTTATGAGTATTGCAAAAATTTTCAGGGCCTTCATTTTTTAAGTTTTTGATAAGAATTTCAATTGTCATGCCAAGATATAAAAAAAGAGCTTATCAAATTTTGATAAGCTCTTTATACTTTATAATATGCTGTAAATACAGAATATTTTTTAGTCCTTTTGTATTTTAAAATTTGACTTCGCTAAATGCTAAATCTAATTTTTTAGTGCTTCCGCACCACCAACAATTTCTAAAATTTCGTTGGTAATTGCTGCTTGACGTGCTTTGTTATATGTTAACAATAAACCGTCTCTTAAATCTTTAGCATTGTCTGTTGCTTTGTGCATTGCAGTCATACGTGCACCATGTTCTGAAGCAAAACTATCTCTAATAGCTTTATAAAGCTGTGTTTTTAAAGACTTAGGAATTAATGCTAAAACTATTTCTTCTTTTGATGGTTCAAAAATATAATCAGCGTCTGAAATTTCTCCTTCTCCGTCAATTGGTTTTATAGGCAAAAACTGCTCTACTTGTGTAATTTGAGTAGCTGCGTTTTTAAATTGATTGTAGACTAATTCAATTTTATCATACGTTCTATTGGTATATAAAGCCATTAGTTCTTCTGCAATAGCTGCAACATTATCAAAAGTTAAATCATCGTAAATATCATTTCTTTTTTCTACAACGCTCACTTTCTTAGCTAAAACATCGCCTCCTTTTTTACCAATTGAAAATATATCAACTTTAACATCGCTATATTTTTCCTGAATAGTTCTCATTACACCTTTTGTAATTGATGAGTTAAAACCCCCACATAAACCTCTATTAGAGGTTATTGCTACGATTAAAACTTTAGAAACTTCTCTTGGTTTAGAATATTCACTACTAGCATCACTATCTAAACTTGCACTTAAATTTTGTAACAATTCACTTAGTTTAGATGAATACGGTCTCATTGCTGTAATTGCATCTTGCGCTTTTTTCAACTTTGCAGCAGATACCATTTTCATGGCAGATGTAATCTGCATTGTCGATTTAATAGAGGTTATTCTATTACGTATTTCTTTTAAATTTGCCATATTTTAGTTAATAGTTGTTAGTTATTAGTTATCAGTAGAAAGAAAAAATTCTTACTACTAAATACTAACTACTTCTAATTAAAATGAGTAGAAATTTCTTTAGCTGCCGCTTCTAATACAGCAATTGCTTCATCTGTTAATTTACCAGACTTTAAAGAATCTAAAGTATCTCTATGTTTTGCGTTTAAATAATCTAAATAATCCTTTTCGAATTTCTTAACCATTTTTACAGGAACTTCCTTTAACAAGTTTTTTGAACCTGCATAAATAATGGCAACTTGGTCTTCTACTGAAAAAGGATCGTTTTGAGCTTGTTTTAAGATTTCAACATTACGCTGTCCTTTAGAAATAACATTCATGGTAGCTGCATCTAAATCAGATCCAAACTTAGCAAATGCTTCTAATTCTCTATACTGAGCTTGATCTAATTTTAAAGTACCAGACACTTTTTTCATCGCTTTAATCTGTGCATTACCACCTACACGAGATACAGAAATACCTACGTTAATTGCGGGTCTTACACCTGAGTTAAATAAATCTCCATCTAAGAAAATTTGACCATCGGTAATCGAAATTACGTTTGTTGGTATATATGCTGATACGTCTCCTGCTTGTGTTTCAATAATTGGCAATGCAGTTAATGATCCTCCACCTTTTACAATTCCTCTTAAAGAATCTGGCAAATCGTTCATTTCACTAGCAATTTTATCATCATTGATAATTTTAGCAGCACGTTCTAGTAATCTAGAGTGTAAATAAAATACATCTCCAGGATATGCCTCACGTCCTGGCGGTCTTCTTAATAATAAAGAAATTTCACGGTAAGCAACTGCTTGTTTCGATAAATCATCAAAAACAATTAAAGCTGGTCTTCCAGAATCTCTAAAAAATTCTCCAATCGCAGCTCCAGCAAATGGCGCATACACTTGCATTGCTGCAGGATCGGATGCGTTTGCTGCTACGATGGTTGTATACGCCATCGCTCCTTTTTCTTCTAACATGTTTGCAATAGCTGCAACTGTAGAAGCTTTTTGACCGATAGCTACATATATACAATATACTGGGTTACCAGCATCGTAAAATTCTTTTTGAT
>JBLHOD010000169.1:0-3959 GCA_047622545.1 Polaribacter sp.
GTTCACTTTAATTTTGTATATTTATTCACCGAAATTGCACCTAGAATGACAAAAAGTGACATTGTAAACCTTCTTGAGAAAAAGCATCAAGAATTATTTAATTTAATTGAGAATCAACCACCTAAAAAATGGATGAGCGGTCCTGAAAACAAATGGACGTTTGGGCAACACATTTTGCATTTAACAGATTCTATCCAACTTTTAAATAAAGCATTAAGTTACCCTAAGTTTATTTTAAAATACAAATTCGGAACATCTAACAGAGAAAATAGAACTTACGATATTGTAGTAAAAAAGTATCGAGAAAAGTTAGCAGCAAATCAAGAAAGAGCAAAGCAATTTAACATCAAATTAAAAACCCCTTCTTTAAAAGAGAAATCATTTTTAGTAAATAAACTTAAAATTCAAAATAAAAAATTGCAATACAAAACCAATAAATGGAAAGACAAAGATTTAGACACGTTGCTAATTCCACATCCATTAATGGGAAGAATGACGGTTAGAGAAATTATTATGTGGTCGGCACATCACACCGAACATCATATTCAGATTTTAAACGACAACTATTAATGAAAAAGCTAATTACAAAACCTTATTTGTTCTTTTTTGGAATGATTCCAGTTTCAATAATTTTAGCCTTAGTTTTTAATAATGATGAAGTTATTATTAATTATTACGATGGTAATTTTATTGCTCAAATAAAATACATCTATTATTTGTCGGCTATCTTTTTCGGTTTAATTGGGTTTAATTACTTCTCAATTCATTGGGCTAATAAAACTCCAAAAAAAGGTTTGACTATAGTTCATATAGCATTACAAATCATTTCATTTACACTTTTAATAACGCGTAATAATTGGAGTTGGTTACATTCGGAAAATCAAACAACTGAAGGCTTAGCTATAGATAACTCAAATTTAATCATTTTGTTTTCTTTTTTAGTATTTCTACTGGCTACACTTTTTCATTTAGTAAACTTCTTTGGTGCTCTTTTTTCAAAATCTAAATAACACACTCTTTTCATTCAAAAAATCGTCCTATTTCCTTATATTTGTGCTTCTAAAAAAAGAACACAAAGCACATGTTTAATAATTTAAGCGATAAATTAGATAAAGCCTTACACACATTAAAAGGTCACGGTAGTATTACAGAAGTTAACGTTGCAGAAACACTAAAAGAAGTTCGTAGAGCTTTATTAGATGCCGATGTTAACTTTAAGATAGCCAAAGATTTTACCAAAAAAGTACAAACTAAAGCTTTAGGACAAGACGTTTTAACAACGTTAAATCCTGGGCAATTAATGATTAAACTGGTAAAAGATGAATTAACCGAATTAATGGGTGGAGAAACTGTAGGAATAAACCTTGCTGGTTCTCCAACAGTAATTTTAATGTCTGGTTTACAAGGTTCTGGTAAAACTACTTTTTCTGGGAAATTAGCAAACTTCTTAAAAACAAAAAAGTCAAAACAAGTTTTATTAGTTGGTTGTGATGTTTACAGACCAGCAGCAATAAACCAATTACAAGTTGTAGGAGAACAAGTTGGAGTTGAAGTATATGCAGAAGTTGGTAACAACAATCCTGTAGAAATTTCTCAAAATGCCATCAAGCATGCAAAAGCAACTGGTAAAAATGTAGTAATTATTGATACTGCTGGTCGTTTAGCTGTTGATGAAGAAATGATGACCGAAATTTCTAACATTCATAAAGCTGTAAATCCACAAGAAACCTTATTTGTGGTAGATTCTATGACGGGTCAAGATGCCGTAAATACAGCAAAAGCTTTTAACGATGTATTGAATTTTGATGGAGTTATTTTAACAAAATTAGACGGTGATACTCGTGGTGGAGCAGCATTAACTATAAAATCTGTCGTAGATAAACCAATAAAATTTATTGGAACTGGAGAAAAAATGGAAGCAATTGATGTTTTTCATCCAGATAGAATGGCAGATAGAATCTTGGGAATGGGAGATGTTGTATCTCTTGTAGAGCGTGCTCAAGAACAATTTGATGAAGAAGAAGCTAGAAAATTACAAAAGAAGATTGCAAAAAATCAATTTGGTTTTGATGACTTTTTAACTCAAATTCAACAAATCAAAAAGATGGGAAACATGAAAGATTTAGTTGGAATGATTCCTGGAGCTGGAAAAGCGATGAAAGATGTAGATATTGATGATGATGCTTTTAAAGGAATTGAAGCACTTATTCATTCAATGACTCCCTTAGAAAGAAGCACACCAAATACAATAGATTCAAGTAGAAAAAAACGAATTGCAAAAGGTTCTGGAAGTACAGTTCAAGATGTAAATCAATTGATGAAACAATTCACTCAAATGAGCAAAATGATGAAGATGATGCAAGGCGGTGGCGGAAAAAAAATGATGCAAATGATGCAGGGAATGAAATAAAACAAAAAAGCTACTGAATAAGTAGCTTTTTTGTTTTCTAATATTTTTATAATACATGCTTTTAAAAATAATTCCATTTTTATTTGAAACCAAAAAGAATCGCATTTTTTCTTTTTGTGCAATGGGAATTTTTATTTTTTTAGCTTCTAACCAAAACGGAATGTTTTGGGACAATGTATTATTTGCCTCAAAAATGGGGAACCAATTGTATTACAATTCAATTTTTGATTGGACAATGCCAAATACTTTTGACCCTGGGCATCCACCTTTTTTAGGTTTTTTATTAGCTACAAGTTGGAAAATTTTAGGACACAAGTTATGGGTGAGTCATTTAGTAATGCTCCCCTTCATAATTGGCTTTTTTTATCAATTATTTCGGTTTATCAGTTATTTTATTGATGGAATTCAATTGCAATTTTTTGCTTTTTTGTTGATTATTATTGATCCAACAATTTCTACTTCTTTTGTATTAGTTAACCCAGAAATCATAATTATATTTTTCTTTTTTCTTGGTGTAAACGGAATTTTATTCAAGGCAAAAATTCAAAAATTTATTGGACTATTCTTTTTAAGTATTGTAACATTTAGAAGCATGATGCTTTTCGGTGGTGTTTTGCTTTTTGATATTTGTACTATTCTTCTGTTAGAAAAAAGGAAAATTAAATCAATTCTAAAAATCAGATTTTTAACACCTTATATTTTGGGCAGTTTACCTGGAATATTATTTGTTGTTTGGAGACTAACTACAAAAGGTTGGTTACAAACGCACCCTAATTCTCCTTGGGCTGGATATTGGCATTTTGCAGATTTTGAATTCTTTATCAGGAATTGTATCGTATTAATTTGGCGATATCTAGATTTTGGTAGGGTTTTTATATTCTTGTTTGTATTATTGAGCTTATTTCTTTTTGGAAAGAAAATATTTCAGCCAGAAAAAAACAAACAACTTATATTATTAGCAATAACTTCTGTGTTGTTTATTATTATTACCGTCTTAATTGCCACAAACGCTTTTGGACATCGCTATTTTATCGTTTCGTATATCGCATTCATTTTATTAGCTTTTATTATTCTTCAGAAGTTTTACATTAGAAAAAAATTAATCTATTCATTGTTATTCATTGGTTTAATCACAGGGAACTTATGGGTATATCCGAAAAACCTTTCTCAAGGTTGGAATGCAACTTTAGGACATTTACCATATCATTCCTTACGACTTGAAGCTATTGATTATCTGAATGAAAATAATATCAACATCCAAGAAGTGGCTAGTTTTTTTCCGAATTATAATGTGTTAGATTACATTGATTTTAAAGGTGATGAAAGGTCATTTACTAAATTTAACACTAACAATACTTATGTGTTTTATGCATCAGTTTATAATTTAACTGATGAAGAACAAAAAACATTGGCAAATCATTATTCAGTACTAAAACAATTTCATAAATTTAACACAACTATTAAAATTTATATTTTAAACAATCATGATATTACTAGACGGAAAAGCAACATCAAGCCAAATTAAAGAAGAAATAGCAATTGAAGTGCA
>JBLHOD010000170.1:0-3958 GCA_047622545.1 Polaribacter sp.
GAAGGAAATGGCGGAATTATTTACCCTGCTTCTCATTACGGACGAGATTCTTTAGTTGGCGTTGCGTTATTTTTATCGCATTTAGCACATCAAAAAATGTCTTGTAAAGAACTAAGAGATTCATATCCAAGTTACTTTATGAGCAAAAATAAAATTCAGTTAACGCCTCAAATAAATGTTGATCAGATTTTAGAGACGATGGCTTCTAAATATCAACATGAAGATGTAAACACTATTGATGGTGTGAAAGTAGATTTCGCTGACGAATGGGTTCATTTGCGTAAATCGAATACAGAACCAATTATCAGAATTTATACAGAAAGTGCTTCACAAGAAAATGCCGATAATTTGGCAAAACGATTTATAAAAGAGATAGAAGATGTTATTACCTAATAAAAGTGTCAAAATACAAGTTGTAGGGGTTTTTATGCTTTTAAGCATAGTTTCATCTTATGCACAACAAAATGGCCAATATCAACAAAAGAACAAAGGAAAGTTTTATGTTTATTGGGGCTGGAACAGAGGAACATATTCAGATTCTGATATCCGTTTTAAAGGAGATAATTACGATTTTACATTGTCTGACGTAACAGCAAATGATAGGCCAACAAAATTTGGTTTAAATCCATATTTTAGATTAGATCGAATTACAATTCCGCAAACAAACTACAGAATTGGGTATTTTTTTAAAGAAAATTATACTGTTTCTATAGGAGTAGATCATATGAAGTATGTTATGAATGCAGATCAAAATGTGATGATTAATGGAACCATTAATACAGGGTCATCTTTTGATAAAGTATATACTAATGAGAATATTAAATTAACTGAAAGTTTTTTAACTTTTGAGCATACAGATGGGTTAAACTATATTAATGTAGCAGTAAAACGGTTTGATGATTTTAGTCACTTAATTGGTTTAAGTTCTAAAAATTTACAAATAAATTTAACAGAAGGTATTGGAGCAGGATTTTTATTTCCAAAAACAAACTCCAAATTGTTAAACAAAGAACGATATGATGAGTTTCATGTTGCTGGTTGGGGAATCTCAGCAAGTGTTGGATTAAATATTACTTTCTTGAAACATTTTTTTATACAATCTGATGTGAAAGCAGGATATATAAAAATGTCAGATATTAGAACAACAAAAAGTTCATCTGATTCTGCATCACAAAGTTTTTCATTTATTGAGAATACAATTGTGTTTGGAGGAAGATTTAGATTATTTTAATTAAGTAGAGAATGGAATCATTAGAGCAGTATTTTAATCAGTTTCGTAAACACATTGTAGGTGTTGATCAAAAGTTTGAATCACCTTACGGAGAGCAACATTTAATTTATACAGATTGGACCGCAAGCGGAAGATTATATCGACCAATTGAAGAAAAATTAGTAAACGATTTTGGGCCTTTTGTTGCAAATACACATACGGAGACATCAATGAGTGGAGCAGCGATGACATTGGCATATCATGAAGCTAGAAACATCATAAAACGTCATGTAAATGCATCAAAAGAGGATGTGTTAATTACTGATGGTTCTGGAATGACCGGAGTTGTAAATAAATTCCAACGAATTTTAGGGTTAAAAATTAATGAAAGTTTAAAAGATCACACAAATGTTCCTGAAGAATTAAAGCCAATTGTTTTTATTTCTCATATGGAGCATCATTCTAATCAAACTTCTTGGTTAGAAACGATTGCAGATGTTGTTGTAATTCCTTGTAATAATGAAGGGTTAATGTGCTTTGATAGTTTTAAAGAATTGATTAAAGAGCATGAAAATAGACCAATTAAAATTGCTTCAATTACAGCTTGTTCTAATGTAACAGGTATAAAAACCGATTATCATAGAGTTGCAAAAATTATTCATAAACACAACGGACTGTGTTTTGTAGATTTTGCTTGTTCAGCACCATATGTAGACATAAATATGCATCCAGAAGATGAAGATACTTATTTAGATGCTATTTTCTTTTCACCGCATAAATTTTTAGGCGGACCAGGAACTTCTGGTGTGTTAATTTTTAATAAGAAATTATATAAAAATATTGTTCCAGATAATCCTGGAGGAGGAACTGTAAGTTATACAAACCCTTGGGGAGATCGCGATTATTTTGATGATATAGAAACGAGAGAAGATGGTGGAACTCCAGCTTTTATGCAAACTATAAAAATTGCGTTGTGTGTTCAGTTAAAAGATGCAATGGGAACCGATAAGATTCATGATAGAGAAGAAGAAATCAACGCTAAATTATTTGCTTGTTTAGAGGCAATTCCGAATGTAAACTTACTAGCTAAAGAGCATAAAGATAGATTAGGTGTTTTTTCTTTTTATATAAACAATGTGCATTTTAATTTAATTGTAAAGTTATTAAATGACCGATTCGGAATTCAAACTCGTGGTGGTTGTTCTTGTGCTGGAACCTACGGACATTTCTTGTTAAATGTAGATCAGCAAAAATCTAAGGCGATTGAAAAACAAATTATTGAAGGCTGTTCTGTGGAAAAACCAGGTTGGGTTCGTTTGTCAATTCATCCAACAATAACAAATGCAGAAGTAGATTTTATTTGTGATGGTTTAAAAGCTGTTTGCGAAAATGTAGAAGATTGGAAAAATGATTATGATTACGATACAATCCAAAATGATTATAAGCACAAAACACATGAATCTATAGAAAAAGCATTGGTGAAAGAATGGTTTTCAAACTAAAACTAGAAGCCTTGAGATACTGAAATAAATTCAGCATAAACTCAAGGCTTTTAATTTGGTGCTTTATCTTTATGTTTAAATCGTTTATGAGACCATAAATAATAAGCTGGATCTTCACGAATTAATTTTTCAGTAATTTTCAAATACTCATCCATTATTTGATAATCATCAAATTCTTTTGGAGTTGTAGTAATGGTTTCAAAATCAATTTCGTAATAACCTCTTTTTATTTTTCTACAACTGTAATTAATTACAGCACAGTCAAATTTTTTAGCTAGCATTTCTGCTCCAGTATGAATTGGAACTTTAATACCTAAAAATTCTTTCCAATAATATGTTTTTTCTACTTGCGGAGATTGATCGCTTAGCAATATATATAAACCTTGTCTTTTGTTTTTAACATTAGACATCATGTATTTAATAAACTCAGACGTTTTAAAACCAATCAACCCAAATTTTGTTCTATTCTTTTTTATTGCTTTTTCAAAATATTTGTTTTCCAATTTTGTGTATGCAGCAAATATTTCAATATCTAAAACAAATGGAGTAGAGATAATCCACTCCCAATTTGCATAATGCGATCCTAATAAAATAATACTTTTACCTTCTTTTGCAACTTGATTAACAACTTCTGGATTTTTATAATGATACCTTTTTTGTAGCTCTTCTTTACTAATAGAAAAACTCTTTATACTTTCTATAAAAGCATCTGTAAAGTGCTTAAAAAAACGTTTTCTAATCAATTTAATTTCTTTGTCTGATTTAGACGGAAAAGACAATCTTAAATTGTTTAAAACAACGGCTTTACGATATCCAACAATGTAAAATAGTATGTAATATAATCCATCAGAGATAATATATAAGACTCTAAATGGCAGTTTTGAAAACAGCCAAATTATTGGATATGATAAATAAAAAACGAGTTTGTGCATATGTGCTTATGAGTTGCAAATATCGGATATAATTTTCTTATAAAGAAACCAATCTTTTAGATAGTTTTACGTTAAGTTTGTAAGTAAATATATATTAAGAATGAATAAATTTGTGTTAGGAATTATAATAGTCAATGTTTTAATATCTATTAAAGGCTTTAATGATTATGTTTTTTTAGATAAATATAAATTCCAGGTTGGTAAAATCTTAGGTGGAGAAAAAATTAGAATGTTTACGTCAGGTTTTTTACATGTAGATTGGATGCATCTTGGGTTTAATATGTACGCTTTATATTTATTTGGCGGAATTGTAG
>JBLHOD010000171.1:0-3950 GCA_047622545.1 Polaribacter sp.
GAATTCTTTTATCAAGTTGAAGGAGGTATGGTGTTAAAAATTATCGTTGACGGAAAATCACAAGATGTAGCAATTAACGAAGGTGATATTTATTTGCTGCCAGCAAAAGTACCACACTCACCACAACGTAAAGCAAATACAGTTGGTTTGGTAATTGAATATCCGCGTTCGGAAGGAATGTTAGACGCCTTAGAATGGTATTGTGAAAGTTGTGGGAATCAATTGTATAGAGAGAAATTTGCATTGGATAATATTGAAACAGATATGCCAGTGATTTTTGACAAATACTATTCTAACAAACAAAAATGTACCTGTTCTAATTGTGGAACCGTAATGGAAGCGCCAAAAAAAGTATAATAGGTGTCATTCCTGCGGAGGCAGGAATCCACTATTAAGTATTAAATAGTTAAAAAATAGATTCCTGTTTTCACAGGAATGACAGAAGGTATGACAAAAAGAAAACTACGTATCAACGGACATTCACATTTATTACCATATCCAGAAGAGATTCCGCAATTTATGAAAGACAAAGGGATTTTTTGGGTTGATAAAGACCGAAAATTTATGCTTCAAAAGGATTGGAGTAGACCCGTTACAGATTCTAGTTTTTTCTTAAATGAAAAATTAGAATGGATGGATCGTTATAACATCGACCATGCGGTAGTGTTGAATTTGTCTCAATTGTATGGAAATGGATTGCGTGTAGAAGAAATGAAACAGGCATTGCGTTTTCAAAACGATTTTAATGCTAAAATTCAACAAGAAAATCCATCTAAATTTACTTGTGGGTTTGTTGTGCATCCAGGGTTTGTTCGTGGTGCTTGTTGGGAAATTGAACGTTGTGTAGAGCAATTAGGAATGCGATTATTGTGTTTGCCAACGCATTATATGGATACAATCGGAACGTGGCGTTGTATTTTTGATGAAGAAAATGAACCTATTTTTGAATTGGCAAGCAAGTACAATTTAGCGGTAGAAATTCATCCGTATGACGGAGAAAAATTCATCAAATTAGAAAACACTTCTTGGCGTTTTCATTTGATTTGGATGTTGGCACAATGTGCAGATGCCTATCATTTTTTAACATTAAATGGCTATCAAGATAAATACCCAGGAATGCGAGTTTGTTTTGCTCATGGTGGACAATTAGCACAAATAAATTTAGGACGTAGAATTCAAGGTTTTGACGGAAGACCAGATTTATTTGAAGGAAAAACACATCCAAGAAAAGCAGTTGGTCATAAAAATATTTTCTTTGACACGTTGGTTCACGATACTGGAGGATTGCAATTATTGATTAAAAACCAAGGTTCTAATCAAGTATTGATGGGATTAGATGATCCATACCCATTGGGGGAAATGGAAAGTGAAATACAATCTTCATATCCAGGGAAAATTTTAGATTTAGCAATCGAAGAAGGAATTATCAACGAAACTGAGCGAGATGAAATTTGGGATGATAATGTGTTGCAATGGATTTTTGGTGATGATGAAAAAGGAAAACAAGAATTGGTAAATAAGATTTTGTCATAAAAAAAAGCCTCGCAACTTGTGCTGAATTTGTTTCAGTATTGCGAGGCTTTTTTTATTGTCTATTTTACTGTTCTATTTAAAAACAGAAGTAATGTTGATGGCAACTTCACTCCATGTTTTTGAAACTCCGTCTGCGGCTTTGTGTAAATCTTTACAAATCTGATTTAAAGATTTTACAGCATCTTGAGCGTTCCAATTGTCTAAATTCATCGTTGCATTTAATGCAAATGTCTTATCCTCGATTGAGTAAGTAAATGGTAAATCTGCTGTAACACCATTCATTGTGATCGATGCAACACCAGTAGTTTCATCTGTTAAAGTTAATTTCCCTGACAATAAACTTGTGTTGTCCATTACTCCAAAGAAAAATTTACGCAATTTATAATCTCTATCTGACAAGTTTGTGAAAACGCTACTTACAGGAATTGAAAATTCAGCATTATTAATAGCTTTTTTAGCAGTATCTCCATTTCCGTTTTTAGTAATTGTAACTTTTTTGAATTCGCCTTTAACAGCAATTTTATCGGTAGTTTTGTATGAAGTCCAGCCAATTGAATTGTTTGCTGTTTCTAATGAAAAAGCAGCTGTTGCAACTTCTTTTTTTATTATTTTCTTTTTTTCTTCAGACTTACAAGATGTAAATTGAACTGATATAGTTAATAGTAATGTAATAAATAATAATTTTTTCATAATAAGGTATTTTATAAATTTTTAACTGTTTTAATGTATTCTTTTTTAGCTTTTTCTATAGACATTCCTCTTAATTGAATCCAAGCATTTAGTTTAAAACCATTTCGTAAATCTAACTCGTTTGTTTCTATAAACTCTGGATTGTTATCGCCGTAAGTTGCTTGTTTGTAATACGCATAAAGCTTTAATAGAATGTCTGGAGCAAATTGATATTGAGACAGACTAGCAACGGTAGTATATGCTTCTTGAAATTGGATGTCTATCGATTTACTCATTTTATTTATGTGCAACTATTTGTTCTCCTCCTTTTACTTTATCACCAATTTTTATATCAATTTTAGTATTTAAAGGTAAAAATAAATCTACTCTCGAACCAAATTTAATAAAACCAGCATCAGTTCCTTGAACAACTTCTTGTCCTTCTTCAGCGTAATTTACAATTCTTTTAGCTAAAGCACCTGCAATCTGCCTGTATAAAACTTGTCCAAAAGTTTCGTTTTCTACAACAATAGTAGTTCTTTCGTTTTCTGTTGATGATTTTGGATGCCAAGCAACTAAAAATTTTCCTGGATGATATTTACTATACTTAACAATTCCGCTTAACGCATAACGAGTTACATGTACGTTTAGAGGAGACATAAATATTGATACTTGTAGTCTTTTGTCTTTAAAAAATTCTGGTTCAAGAACTTCTTCAATAACAACTACTTTTCCATCAACTGGAGCAATAATTTGACCGTCATTAATTGTTGTATTTCTTTTAGGATTTCTAAAAAACTGAAGAACAATTACAAATAATAAAATCAACCCAATTTGAATAGATTTTTGCAGCCAAGCAATAGCAATAAACTTATCTGCCAGTAAAATTCCAGCTACAATAATTAAAGAGGTTACTGTAATAGTTTTAAATCCTTCTTTATGAAACATAAAAATTCAATTTTAAATGATAAAGTATAAATACAAATATACAAATGGTGCTGCAAAAAACAAGCTATCTAATCTGTCTAATAATCCGCCATGACCAGGCATAATGTTTCCGCTATCTTTAATATTCGCTTGTCTTTTAAATTTTGATTCTATTAAATCTCCTATTGTCCCAATGATTGATAAAATAGCTGCTATAATCATCCAGTCTACTAATGTGATTTTTGGATGATTATGTTGTTGAGTGATTAAAAATGCTGCAACCAAAGAAAAAACCAATCCGCCAATAAAACCTTCAATCGTTTTTTTAGGGGAAACACTTTCAAATAACTTGGTTTTGCCAAAGTTTTTTCCAACTAAATAAGCAAAACTATCATTTACCCAGATAAAAATCAAAATATAAATTAGAATTTTTGGTTGATATTCTCCAAAAATAAAAGGGATTGATATTAAGAAATAAAATGGTAAAACAAGATAAATAAGTTGTAAAAATAATCGCTGAAAAGTTGTTTCTACTTTTATTTTCTTTGAACTGAAAAGGAAAAAAATTAAAATTAGTAAACCAACAACCGTAAAGCCTAAAGTTGCTTCAAAAGAAATACTTTCTATAGGATTTGTAAAAAAATACAACATTCCGCCTAAAAAAAGATACGGAATAATATTTTTAGATTGTATTAGTTTAGAAAACTCCCAAATACAAATAATTGCAAAAATAGCCGTTAAGGCAATATAACTTTTTGCGTCATATAGAATTGCAAATAAGTAAAGAGTAACATAAACAAATCCAGAAATAGATCTGGTTA
>JBLHOD010000172.1:0-3949 GCA_047622545.1 Polaribacter sp.
GAAAATACTAAACTATAAATTTCCTAACTTTGCAATAAACCATCAATATTTAATTCTATTTCAAATGAAGAATTTTAACATAATCTTTATCATCGCTTTTTTATTAGTAACAGACTCGTATTCACAACAAAAAAGAGTTCGTGATTACGGAATAGAAGTTGGTGTTTTAAAACCAGGTAAAAACAATGCCATAACAGATGTTTTTGGAGTAAAGGTTGGGCATACAACTCTTATTGAAGGTAAAAATGTTAGAACTGGTGTTACAGCAATATTACCACATTCAGATAATATTTTTCAATATAAAGTTCCTGCTGCAATATATTTAGGAAATGGTTTTGGAAAATTAGCTGGTTACAGTCAAGTTAAGGAATTAGGGAATATAGAAACACCAATTATACTTACAAATACGTTAAGTGTTCCTGCAGCATCAAATGCATTAATAACGTACACTTTAAATCAGCCAGAAAACAAAAATGTTGGTTCTGTGAATTCTATTATAGGAGAAACAAATGATGGCTATTTAAATGATATTAGAGGAAGACATGTAAAAGAAAAACATGTATTAGAAGCTATTAAAAATGCGAAAACAGGAATCGTTACTGAAGGAAATGTTGGCGCTGGAACAGGAACAATTTGTTTCGGTTATAAAGGCGGAATAGGAACTTCATCTAGAGTAATTCCTAAAAAATATGGCGGATATACTGTTGGTGTTTTAGTACAAACAAATTTTGGTGGCGTATTTGAGTTAAATGGCGTTCCTGTTGCTAAAGAATTAGACAATTACCCTAGAAGTTATACGTATGATGTTGATGGTTCTTGTATGATTGTTGTAATGACTGACGCTCCGTTGAGTTCTAGAAATTTAGAACGATTAGCAAAACGTGCAATAATGGGATTGGCAAAAACTGGCGGAATTGCATCTAACGGAAGTGGTGATTATGTTATTGCTGCTTCTACTGCTAAAGAAAATAGAATTCCTTATAATAGTAAATCTAAATTTTTAGATAAAAAAGAATTGCGTAATGGCGTTATTACGCCGTTATTTTTAGCAACAATTGAAGCTACAGAAGAAGCAATATTAAATTCGCTTTTTGCAGCAAATACTTTAAAAGGAAGAGATAATCACGAAGTAAAATCGTTACCTATTGATAAAGTTATAGAGATTGTAAAAAAATACAACGGAATACAATCTAAAAACTAATTACTGAACGTATTTTGTTTTTCCCATAGTACTGATTGTAATAAAAGATGCTAAAAAGAAAATAGCCAATGCTAAAACACTCCATTGCATAGAACCGGTTAATGATATTAAAATACCATAAGTAATCATTCCAATTACTAAAGCTATTTTTTCTGTTACATCAAAAAAGCTAAAATAAGAAGTGTTGTCTTCTGTTACTGGTAATAATTTTGAATATGTTGATCTTGCTAAAGACTGAATTGCTCCCATTACCAAACCTATTAACGCTCCTAAAACATAAAAATAGACATCTACATTAGGAGTCTCTTTCGTTAAATTAAAACCTATAAAACAAACAATTCCCCAAATAACAATCGTAATTTTTAAGGTCGTAATATTTCCTATTTTATTAGATAACCTAGAAAACAGGAACGCTCCTAAAATACCTACAAATTGAACCAATAATATAGTTCCTATTAAATTTAAAGTTGGTAAACCAAGGACAGTACCGAAAATTCCTGCCATTAAAATAATTGTTTGTACACCAATGCTTAATAAAAAGAAAGAAATTAAAAATATTTTTAACTCTCGATAACCAAATAATTCTTTAGCTACCTTTTTTAATTCTTTTATTCCTTTGACAAAGTAATTGTCTTTTGGTAATTTACTTTTCTCTGGAGTTGGCAATCTAGAATATGTAATTTGAGCAAAACCAAGCCACCATAAACCAACCAAAACAAAAGAAATTTGAGAACCAAATTGTTTATCATACATTCCAAAAACTTCAGTTTCAATTAAAACCAAACATAAAATTAATAAGATAATTGAACCTATATATCCTAACATAAACCCTTTTGCACTCACATTATCTTGTTCCTCTGGATGCGCAATTTCTGGTAAATAAGAATTATAAAAAACAATACTTCCCCAGAAACCAATACTTGCTAATATGCTAAATACAATTCCAACCCAAAGAGTTTCTTTTCCTGTAAAAAAGAACAAGCTCATTACAGAAAGAGAACCTAAAAGGCAAAATCCTTTTAAAAATTTCTTTTTATTTCCCGCATAATCTGCAATTCCAGAAAGCATCGGAGATAAAAGAGCTACAACTAAAAACGAAAATGCTAATGCGTAATTATAAAGAGTTGTTGGTGTCCATAAAGTGCCTAGAAATGCTACTTTTCCATCTGCATTTGCAAAACCTTCAGAGGTTGTTAATCCTGCATAGTAAATAGGAAAAACTGCTGTACTAATTACTAGAGAGTAAACAGAATTTGCCCAATCGTAAAATGCCCAAGCATTGATAAGTTTCTTATCTCCTTTTTTTAACATGAACGTAAAATTTAGTTAGTTTGAGAACACAAGATAAACTTTTATTTTACAATTGGAGTTGCGTTAAATTTTTTAGCTAACGTTCTTGCTTCTGGCAAAAATGCTTTTAAAGCTTGGATTCTAGATTCGTTAGATGGATGCGTACTTAAAAACCCTGGTTGTCTAGATTTCCCTGCTTTTTTACTCATTCTTACCCAAACTTCTGCAGCTTCTTCTCCATTATATCCAGCCATAATCATAAATATTAATCCTAGTTTATCTGCTTCAGATTCATGTGTTCTGCTGTATTTTAACATTCCTATTTGTGAACCAACACCGTAAACTAGATTATAAATTTCAGAATTTTCATCATCTTTTGTTCCATAAGCAACAACTAAAGATAAACCTTGTTGCGCCATTGCTTGAGACATACGTTCTTGCCCATGTCTTGCAAAAGCATGTGCAACTTCGTGTCCCATAACAGCAGCGATTCCATCTTCATTATCACAAATTGGTAAAATTCCGGTATAAAAAACTACTTTCCCTCCAGGCAAACACCAAGCATTTACTGTTTTATCTTCTATTAAATTAAATTCCCATTTGTAAGCATCAGCTTCTTTGTTCATTTTGTTTGCACGCATAAATTTGTCTACAGCAACAGAAATTCTTTTTCCAATATCTTTAATCTGTTTGGTTTTCTTAACATCTTTAGAGGTTTCATTTTTCTCTAAAAACCCTTTGTATTGCGCAAAACTTGCAGGCAATGCTTGTGCATCACTTACTAAATCTAATCTTTTTCTACCTGTAATTGGCACCGTGCTACATTGTACGAGAAATATTGAGACAAGTATTAAAACTGTTATTTTTTTCATATATCTATCTATTTTTTTTATCCTTTTAACAAAAAGTTAAAATTACATATTCTATTTAAAATAAAATGGTTTTCTTGTAAGATGATTTGATATAAATCGACCTAAAATTAAAATAAACTAAAATGAAAAAATCACTTTCTATACTTATCATTATTTCTTTTATTAGCTGCTCAACTGCACAGGAAAAAAAACAACACTATAAAATAACTAAAACAGAAACAGAATGGAGAAGCATCTTGTCTCCAGCAGAATATAATGTATTAAGAGAAGCTGGTACAGAAACACCTTTTTCACATCCATACGATACTAATAAATCTAAGGGAGTATATGTTTGTGCAGCTTGCAATACACCTTTATACTTATCAAAATTTAAATACGATTCTGGTTCTGGTTGGCCAAGTTTTGATAGAGCAATTAAAGAGAATGTTGAGCTTGATGTTGATTACGAAATTGGAATTGCAAGAACAGAGTTAAAATGTAATACTTGTGGCGGACATTTAGGACATTCTTTTGATGATGGCCCAAAAACCACAGGAAAACGTCATTGTATTAATGGTGCTGCTTTAAATTTTGTTCCTGAGAAAAG
>JBLHOD010000173.1:0-3914 GCA_047622545.1 Polaribacter sp.
CTTTAGCTCTATCTACAATTAAATCTACTATTTGTTGTTTTGTTAATTTCTCTAAATTAATAGCCTCTTTTTTTTCTCCTAATTCTTGAAGATGCCCATGAGATTCAATCAAACCAGGAACAATTACTGCTTTTTTTACGTCAATAACTTTGGTTGTTTTTCCTATATATTTTTCTACTTCTTTATCTGTACCAACAAACTGAATTGTGTTGTTTTTAATGGCAATTGCTTGTGCATCAAACTGCCATTTATCATTTTTAAAGGGAGCATCTTTTGCTGGAATTCCATTTAACGACGGATTACTCCAACTCAACGTATAGATATTTGCATTGATAATTACTGTATCAGCAAAACCAGCTTTCGGCTCTTTATTACAAGAAATTAGAATTGAAATAACAAATAGTAAAGTGACGAGTTTTTTCATTATAAATAGTTTATTAATTTTCTTGTAATTTTCTGATATTTTTCATTCGCTTCCATGCAATTTTATGTCGTTTTTTATATAACCAAAGACTTCCTAAATCTAATAAAAAGTAAAATAAACTAATTCCACTTGGCGGATTTGCGCTTTTCAAAAAAGGGATCGTATCATAAGCAGTTTCTGGCCAAAACCAACATCCATAATTTGTTCCGATAATTTCTACAAATGCAACAGCAACATACATTGTTAAATAAAACAAACGTTCTCTTGGCTTATTTTTCAATAAGAAAATTACGAGTAAAGACATTACAAATCCGAAGACATCACCAGCAAAAACTAAAAATAATGTAGCATAAATTAGAATGAATATGGTAAATATCTTTTCAAGTAATTTTCGATATGTTTTTACAATTGCTTCTTTACAGAAATACATGGTTGCGATTAATACAATTGCGTGACCTGGCGGAACATAGTGTGGAACATTTTCTAAACGATACGTATACATTCCTAATCCGATAGAAAATAAATGCTCGCCAACATAACCAATAATTACTGCATAAATCATTTGCTCTCTAAATCTTGAAGCAGAACGAAAATACAAAATAGCAAAACCAATTAGCATTACAAAAGTGGCTAAATGTTGTGTTTTCGGAAAGATAGATGACATATAAGTACTATCTAAAAAAAGTCCGAAAACTATAAACAAAAATAAATATCCTAAGGTTTTAAAAAATGAAGAAAATAAAGCGGTTGCTGTTTTAAAATTCATGCAACGAAAATACGTACAAATTCGAATTAAAAAAAGCGAATATTTCTATTCGCTTTTATCTTATTAAAAATTTTAATTATTTATAAATTATACTTTATAGTAAACACTGTAAATCTTGGCTGAATTACATAATTAGAAGTACTATTAAAAATAGCATTTGTATTATCTCTATTTATTGATGTTGTATTAAAAGCATTTGTCATTTCTAAAGAATATTCCCATTTACTATCTTTCTTTTGATACGTTAAATCTAAATCTAAGAAGCTATAATTATTCAACGTTCTAGTTTCATTTTTATAATTATTATAGGTATATCTAGAAGTAAATGTGAAGTTTTTTAAGAACAAAACATCTAAATTTAAATACGGACTATGTGTATAAAATTTATTTACATTCCCACCTTGGTCGTAATTATTTATTGCAACATCATAACCAAAATCAAAATTTGGTGCAGTTCTAAAATTAGAACTAATTCCAACTTTATATGTTTGAGAAAAAGATTTTGAATCTCTTTCTTCTTCGACTCTAACTGGTGGAGTGTTTGGGTTGTTATCGGTATCTCTTAATGCAGCTATTGTATTAGTAGATTTCGATAATGAAACTCTTGCTCCTAGCGATCCTTTCAACCTTCCAACTGTTTTCTGTAAGTTCGCTGAACCTGATAAAGATTCATTAGGAAAAATTGTATTTACAGATGTAGAAATTTGATCTACTCCAACAGGTAAAACACTTCCTGTTATTGAATTAATTCTTTTACTATAGTTAATAAATGCAAACACATTTGTATAATTAAACATATTAAAACTAAAGTAATTTAAATTTACATTGTGTGCATAAGAGTTTTCTAAATTTCTATTCCCAGAATACAAACGATTATAATTATTAAAAACGTATGCTTCTGCTACGCTATTGATATCTGTAAAACTCACTTGTTTTCTATAGGTTAATCTTAGTGTTTCAGATTTTTTTAATTGCACTTTTACTGAAGCACTCGGTAAAAACTCGCTAAAATTATCATCTCTAACAGTTCCTAATTGTGTGTTTTTTGCAGAATATGAATGTAACGTTCCACCTTGTGTGAAAGTAAATATTCCCGTAATAAATTTATATTCTAAACCTGCATACAAATCATTAAATTGATACTCTACGTCGTTTATTGTTGATGGAGTTGTAATTGAATTTTGTGATCCATTTAATCTTTCAAAAATATCTGAGTTAAATTGCTGACTACTTAAAGTCGCACCGACATTAAAATTGATATTACTCTTAGAATTTATAACATAATAGTAATCTAATTTAGCATCTAATTTATTTGTTTTTACACGCTTATTTTGAGAAACATCAAAAGGAGTTCCGTTTGCTGGAGCAGTTAATGTTAATAGATTAGCAAATGATAATTGTTGTAAATTAGCATTGTAAAAAGGATCTTCATCTTGCCATAAATGTTGCGCACTTAAAGCAAAAATATTTTTCTCGTTTAATGTATAGTAATAATTCAAATTCTGATTTAAAGAAAACGGATTTTGATTTTGTTTTTGGATAATATTTCCTGAAATTTGAGAAGATGTAAGTAACTGATTTTCTTTCTGATCAGAAATTTTTGCAAAAATATCATAATCAAACTGTTTGTTTACATTTGGTTTATAGCTAGCGCTTAATTTAAGTAACCCTAAATTAGATTCTTGAGATGAATTACTTGTTGTAGTTTCTGTAAAACCATTGTTTATATAATTCCTTGTACTTCCTTGTTCTAATTCTGTTTTTGAATTAGAATAAATAGCAAATCCGCTTAAATCCAATGTTTTTTTAGGAGAATAACTAAAGTTAGCCGCCGCAAATTTTGATTCAATTTCTTTTGCTCTATTATTCTGTAAGGTTAAAAAACCAATATCTGAAGAAGCAACATTAAATCCAGTTCCAGAGCTTCCTCCTGGTCTAAATCCACCAGTAAACCTAAAATAATCTCTTCTTGTAAACGGCACTTTACCAATATTGTTCATATCAGTAATTAAATTAATACTGTATTTTGGGTTGTAATAAAACAACTTTGGATTTGCAACAAATCTATCATCTCCTCCAACACCAGCGGTTATTTCCCCAAACCAAAAATTCTTTTTACCTTTTTTTAACCTGATATTAATTGCCAGGTTATCAGAATTATCTTGTACACCACTTAATTGATTTACCTCACTAAAATTCTTTAAAACCTGAATCTTATCAATGGCATTTGCAGGAATATTTTGAACAGCAATTTTAGAATCACCATCAAAAAACTCCTTTCCTTCTACCAAAATTTTTCCAACTTTCTTACCTTCTACTTCAACTTCTCCATCAGAATTTACTTCTACTCCAGGTAATCGTTTTAATATATCACCTAATTTTTTTTCTGTTCCAACTTTAAACGAGTCGGCATCATAAACCAACGTATCTCCTTTTATGGTAATAGGAATTTTATAGGTTATATTAACTTCATCAAGTGTATTATCAGCCATTAAAATAATGTCTTTAATAATATCTACTAATTTAGTATTAATAACTACATCAGAAGTTTTATTACCTATATAACTTGCCTTAATACTATACGTTGTATTCTCTTTTAGAGTTAATTTATAGTTTCCTTTAGAATCTGTAAAACCATAAGAATCTAGCGTATTTGATGTTTTGTTTAAGGCAATTACATTTGCCATTTCTAACGGTTCTCCAACACTATCTTTAACAACACCT
>JBLHOD010000174.1:0-3913 GCA_047622545.1 Polaribacter sp.
TATAGTTCCCTGCAGCAATATCTATTAAGACTTGTTTTGCTTCAGATTTGGACAATCTTTCGTGATTATATAATTTATTTAAAATTGCTTTCATTTAAATTGAATTCTAAAAATTTAAAGACACCAACACTATTGTGCAAAGTTACCTCTAAAGTTTATCAACGTTTTATTTGCTTACTTTTTAATACTATTTATAAAGTTTCTTAATAACTGCTCACCAACATCTGTTAAAATAGATTCTGGATGAAATTGAACCGCCGAAATTGGAAATATTTTATGTTCAATTGCCTGAATTAATCCATCTTCATCTCTTGCTGTTACTTGAATTTCTTCTGGAAAATTTTCGTCTGTTGCTGCCCAAGAATGATACCGTGCTGCTAAAAATGTTTCTGGTACATCTTTAAAAATAATGGCAGAAGGGTCTGAGACCCTCATTTCCGTTGCAACTCCGTGAAAAACATTGTCTAAGTTGATAATTTTTCCACCAAAAACTTCTGTAATTGCTTGTAAACCTAAACAAACTCCAAATATTGGTTTTACGCCTGCGTAGGTTTTAATGACGTCTTTTAAAATTCCTGCTTCATCAGGAATTCCGGGTCCTGGCGATAACATAATTACATCATAATTATTTACATCTTCAATACTGATTTCATCATTTCTAAAAACTGCAGGATAATTTCCTGTAATTTTTTCTACCATGTGAACCAGATTATAAGTAAACGAATCGTAATTGTCTAAAATTAATATTTTCATATTTCTTTCTAATTGTCATTGCGAAGCAAATTTTTCATTTGCTGTGGCAATCTGTTTATTAATTAAGAGATTACTTCGTCGGAAAAACTCCTCATAATACCTTAAAACTCAATTTGCGTTAGGGATTGAAACGGTATCCTTTTTATTTTCTTTTTAAAGTAAAAAGATATAGTGAAAAGCCCGCTCGAACGCCCTAAATATTCTCTGCTAAAATTAACGCTTTATTTAACGCTGCTAACTTATTATTTACTTCTTGTAATTCTTTTTCTTCATCGGAATGAATAACAATTCCTGCACCCGCTTGCGAATACAATACGTTATTTTTACTCACAAACGAACGAATGGCAATTGCCAAATTCACAGAACCGTCTAAACCGATAATACCAACAGCGCCGCCGTAAAAGCCTCGTGTCTGATTCTCATATTTGTTAATTAGTTCCATCGCCTTGTATTTAGGCGCACCACTTAAGGTTCCGGCGGGGAAAGTATCACCTACAATTTCGATGGGATTTCCTTTAATTTTTCCTCTAACCGTAGAAACCAAATGAATTACATGACTAAAATATTGCACTTCTTTAAAAACCTCAACAGTAACATTATCAGCATGTTTACTTAAATCGTTTCTCGCCAAATCGACCAACATTACGTGTTCTGCAGTTTCCTTTTTATCTTCGGATAATTTTTTACCCAACTTTCTGTCTTCTGCCATATCACCCGTCCTTCTAAACGTACCAGCAATTGGATTGATGGTTGCTTTTCCTTCAGAAATTTTAATCTGTGCTTCTGGTGAAGAACCCATTAATTTAAAAGATCCATAATCGAAATAAAACAAATATGGCGACGGATTTATAGAACGCAATGCTCTGTAGACATTAAATTCATCTCCTTTAAATTTTTGCTGAAATTGGCGTGACAATACCAACTGAAAAACATCACCTCTTTTACAATGCGATTTTGCTTTTACCACATACTCTTTGAATTCTTCGCCGGTTACATTTGACGTTTCTTTGCCTACAATTTCAAATTTCTGTGTATTAAATGCTTGCGCGTCTATAATTGTTTGAACTTCGTTAATGCGAGATTCTGTGCCTTCTTCGATATTTTCTATCAACGTCATTTCATCATTAAAATGATTAATAGCAATAATAAATCGATAGATACTATATTGCATTTCCGGAATCGCAGAAGGTGCTTTCTTATTTGTGAATTTAATATTCTCAAAATATTGAACAGAATCAAATGTTGTATATCCGTATAAACCATTAAATGATTTTAATTCCGACGGACACTCTAAATCTATTGAGTTTGTAAATTTATCAAATAACTGATAAAAATTCTTATCGATTGGTTGCGCATCAATTTGTGTTCCTTTATGAGAAACCGTAAACTGATAATCATCAACTTTCATGGTTAAAATTGGTTCAATAGCGATAAAAGAAAAACTTTCTTCTTTACTATGATAATCTGAACTTTCTAACAAAAGTGTATTTGCAAATTTATCTCTAAAACGCAAATACAAGCCTACAGGTGTAACTGTATCTGCTATTTTCGTTTTAAAAATTGTTTTAAAGTGTGTTTTTTTCATTTTATAGAATTGAAAAAGGCTTATCGTGAGATAAGCCTTTTTTATATTTTTTACGTATAGGTTTAGTTCTCACTTATGAATTAAGAGAGTTCCACCACCATATGTTTACTTGTTTTTTCATTTAGGTACAAATGTAGAAAGCAAATTTTACTTGAACAAATTTATTTTAACTTTTTTACATTAATTTACAATGAAAAATAAATCTTCTAAAAAAAAGCAATTTACATTACATTTACATACTAAATTAGATTAATTAGTTATAAATTATAACGTATTTAACAAATTATATTTCTAAAAAGAATAAAAAATCGTTTTTTTGTAGCTCAAACGTTTGTTTGATTTGAATTTACTGAATTAATTAACGCACCAATGATTTATAACTTAAATTGTTGGTGTGTTTTCTTTATATTATACTTTAAATAGAGTCAAAACTTTTGTAGTTTTGCCGCCTTGAAGTTTTGATGTAAACTAAACCAAGAAAAGAATGAGTAAAATTATGACTGTAGACATTTTGTCTAGTATTAAAGGAGCGCAGCCATCTGAGTCTGTGAATAAATTATTTGAAGCAATTAAAAATGCCAATTCAACAAATAGTAACTCTTTTAATAAAAATCATAATAATGCTGTTTCTTTAGATGATTTAAGAGAAGATGTTGTTATTGATAGTCCGAATGTCGAAAAACAACTCATTATTGAAAATTTTCCTAAAGAAAAAAATGGCTATTTAGTTGTTTCTAAGGTTATAGAAGGATAGTTATGGAGTCGCAAATACACAAGATTCATCAGCAATTGATGAACAAAGAAATAACTTGTACAAAATTGATACAAGACAGATTAGATTTATTAAAATCGAACACATACAATACCGTCAATTCACTTCTAGGAACACTAGCTTTAGACTTAGCTCAAAAAGTGGATGCTAGAATTGAAAACGGAGAGGATCTTGGTTTGCTAGAAGGAATTCCTTTCGGAATTAAAGATGTCTTTATGTTGCAAGGCACTTTAGCAACCGCAAGCTCAGATTTACTAAAAAACTACAAATCTCCTTACACAGCAACTGCAATTCAAAAATTGTTAGATGCTGGCGCAATTCCGTTAGTAAAAGAAAATTGCGATAGCTTTGGACACGGTTCATCCTCTGAAAATACGATTTTCGGAGCTGTGAAAAATGCTATAAATACCGATTTAGTTGGAGGTGGATCAAGCGGAGGATCTGCAGTAAACGTTGCAAAAGACTTTACCGTTTTTTCAATTGGTGGAGATACAGGAGGTTCAATTCGTCAACCTGCAGGATATAATAAAGTTTTCGGATTTAAACCTACTTACGGAAGAGTTTCCCGTTTTGGTTTAATGGCATATGCATCCTCGACAGATTGTGTTGGCCCAATTACAACATCCATTGAAGATATTAGAATTGTCTTAAATGTGATGAGTGGTAAAGATGTAAAAGATCAAACTAGCTATTCATCAGATTCCATTTTAGCATCGGCTGTTTTAAATGCGGATGAAATAAAAACGGTTGGTTATTTTAAAAACTTTATAGAAACTGATGCAATTGATTCTGAGATAAAATCA
>JBLHOD010000175.1:0-3901 GCA_047622545.1 Polaribacter sp.
AAGATACGATCAAACCACAAGTTGATAAATATAATATCAACGGAAAAGATATTATTCTTTTAGCTGAAGGACGTTTAGTGAATTTAGGTTGTGCAACTGGTCATCCAAGTTTTGTAATGTCTAACTCGTTTACAAACCAAACTTTGGCGCAAATTGAGCTTTGGACAAATATTGAAGCATACGGAAATGATGTTTATATGTTGCCAAAACATTTAGATGAAAAAGTAGCAAAATTACACTTAGCTAAAATTGGTGTTGAGTTAACTGAATTAAGAGAAGAACAAGCTTCTTACATCGGTGTAACTGTTGATGGTCCTTACAAACCAGAACATTATAGATACTAGAAAGAGAAGCTAGATATAAATAGCTTCGCTTTTAGAGATTAGACTTTTTGTCATTCCTGCGAAGGCAGGAATCTCATTAGGTAAATCAAAAACCCTTACAAAGAGCCTGAACTAAATTTAGGTCAAGTTTGTAAGGGTTTTTCTTTGCCCTTCATCATCATTGCAAGGATTTATGCTGAACTTATTTCATTAAGAATGACTACTATTTGTCTTCGTAATGTCATTCCGAAACCTGCCTGCGGCTGGCAGTAATTTTTTTTTCTTCAAGAATTTACGCTGACTGACAATAAAAAAAGGAGGTCTTTGCTATCCTTAACGTAAGGCTTAGCATTTAATAATAGTATATATTTTTCGAGAACAAATTGTCACATAAAATAAATTTTATTTTTCTTCAAATTGTATTGAGATGTTTATTAAAGAATACTTTTTCTTATTTTGCAGTGAACTTAACCAGATCAAATGCAACCAGTTAAAAAAATTGGACTTTTTTTAGGCCCGATATTATTTTGTATAATACAAAATTTACCAATTGTTTTAGTTTCAGAAAAAGCGGATGCTGTAATTGCTGTTGCGCTTTGGATGGTAATTTGGTGGATTACTGAATCTGTAAACATCGCAGTAACCGCTTTATTGCCACTAATATTATTTCCTTTAAGTAATATAATGCCAATTTCAGAAGTTGGTAACAATTATGGAAGTCCGATTATCTTTTTATTTTTTGGTGGATTTGTTTTGGCATTGGCTTTAGAAAAAGTAAATCTGCACAAAAGAATTGCTTTAAATATTATAAAAATTACTGGAAAAACGCCAAATAAAGTAGTGCTTGGTTTTATGATTGCTACAGCTTTTATGAGTATGTGGATTAGCAATACAGCAAGTACAGTTGTTATGCTGCCAATTGCAATTTCTGTCATAAAATTATTAATTGACGATAAAGATGGTTTTACAAAAGGAGATAAAAACTTTGCCTTAAGTGTAATGTTAGGTATTGCTTTTGCAGCAAATTCTGGAGGAATAGCAACCGTTATCGGAACTCCACCAAATTCGGTTTTAATAGGTTTGTTAGAAAATCAGTATCAAATAGAAATCTCATTTTTAAAATGGATGACATTTGGATTGCCTTTTGCAATTGTTATGGTTGCCTTATGTTATTTGGTTTTGGTAAAATGGATGTTTCCGTGTAATCATATTCAATTTTCTGCATCTGCAAACTTAATTTCTGATGAAATTAAAAAATTAGGACCAGTTTCCGGAGAGGAAAAAAGAGTGTTAATCATTTTTGCAATCACCGTTTTTTTATGGATTACGAGAACCATTATTAATAAATTTTTTCCTGAATTAAACTTATCTGATACCGAAATAAGTTTAATTGGAGCGGTTGCTTTATTTGCAATTCCATTGAATCTTAAAAAAGGCACATTTATTTTAAAATGGAACGACACAGAGAAATTGGCTTGGGGAATTTTATTGCTTTTTGGTGGAGGTTTAGCTTTGGCAAAAGGAATGGATGCAAGTGGTTTGGTTGATGTTATTACACAAGCAATAAAATCTGGAAACTTTAATACCACAATCACCGTTTCTTTACTGATTATCTTAATTTTATTTATGACAGAATTAATGAGTAATGTTGCACTGATTTCTGTATTAGCTCCCGTTGTGGCAGGAATTGCAATAGGATTGAACATTCCGATTTTAAACGTGTTAATTCCCGTTACCATGGCAAGTAGTTGTGCATTTATGCTACCAATGGCAACACCACCAAATGCAATTGTTTTTGCAAGCGGTTATGTAAAAGTCAGTGAAATGGTAAAAGCAGGAATTCTATTAAATATTTTTGCAGTGGCTTTACTTATTTTGTATTATTTGTTTGTGATTCCTTATATGGTTTAATTTTTATTTTCTTTTTAACCCAACCAGCATTTCTAACTATTCTTAAATTCCTTTTTTAAATAATCGATGATTTTTTGAGTACCATTTTTAAGCGGATCAACACACGGGAGTCCAATTTCTTTTGATAGATTATCTAAATAATTTTCACGTTCTTCTGAGTTTAGGCTAGATGTATTTACACTAACACCAACGCACCTGATTTCTTTATTTGTTAGGCTGCCAATCTGAACAGTTCGTTCTATTACTTCTTTAATTGTAGGAGTTCTAAAATTAGGCCACCCCATAATGTGATCTCTACCAACTTCATGACAAACAACAAAGGCATCTGGTTGCGAACCAACTAGAAGTCCCGTGCTCACTGCACTATAACCTGGATGAAAAATACCGCCCTGCCCTTCAATAACATCCCAATGATTTGCTTCATTACTTGGTGATAAAAGTTCTGCTGCTCCTGAAATGAAATCCGTAACTACTGCATCAATAGGAATACCTTTTCCTGTAATCAGAATACCTGTTTGTCCACTCGCTCTAAAATCAACATTCATTCCCGCAGATTTCATGTCTCTTTCTAAAGCTAACGCGGTGTATTTTTTTCCTAATCCACAATCTGTACCAACAGTAAGAAGTCTTTTTCCTGATCGTTTCTCACCGCTAGCTACTGGTAATTTTTCTGGCGGAATGCGAATGTCTATTAAACGAGCTCCAGATTTTTCAGCAGCTTCTTTAAAACGCGAAATACTATTTAAACGTGTATGAACACCTCCAACAATATCAATACCGGCTAATAATGCTTTTTCTAAAGGCTCTAACCATGTATCAGGAATGCCACCACCAATAGCAGCAGTACCAATAATTAAGGAACCAACTTTTGCATCGACAGCTTCTTTTATAGTCATTGGAGGCAACCCTAAATCAACAGTACCTCCTTTTAGACTCATTTGACCTTTACAAAGTGAACGACGCCACTCTACAATTCCAAAACCAGTTTTTGCATAACCATCATTAGTTTCATTTCCTGTAAAAATTAAATAGGGCGTTTTAAGTTCAATTGATTTCATTTGCTTGAATAATTAATTTATTAATATTACATCTCAATAGTTATCCTATTCTCTAATTCATTTTCTTTAAACATTGCTCCATGACCTATGTCATCAGAAATATTTATGAGACCACCTATTTTATCATCATAACTCATTCCTTCAATTACTGGATCCGTTTCAAAATGATAGCAAGAATCTAAATCAATAAAATATATATTTGGTTTAGCCATTGCCAAATGAACTGCGGCAGATAAGGCCAGCCTGCTTTCTCCGAAGCAACCAATCATACATTTCATTCTTGCTGATTCGGCAATTGCATTAATTTTAAGTCCCGTATGAATACCTCCTGATTTTCCTAATTTTATATTAAGATAATCTGCTGCACCTGCCTGTATCAGTTTTAAAGCATCTCTATGATCAAAAACACTTTCATCAGCACAAATGGGTAAATCTACCTGATTTCTAAGGCGTGCTAATCCATCATAATCCCAAACCGCTAAAGGTTGTTCTGAATATTCTAAATTTAGATCTTTCATCGCTTTAATATTTGCTACTGCTGTTGGGTAATCCCATCCTTGATTGCTATCGATTTTAAGAGCTACACTTGAACCAACAAGTTCTCTAACT
>JBLHOD010000176.1:0-3901 GCA_047622545.1 Polaribacter sp.
CTATATTGGGTTTAATACAAAAGAAATTAACAAGAATTTATGATTTTTTACTACGCTTCATTTCTATTTTTACAACTGAAGACTAACCACTACAAAAAAATGCTAAAAACCTCAAAAATAATATTTTACGTTTTATTATTTACTTCTTCTTTTCTTTTTTCTCAAATCAATCATAATAAAAAAACGCTAAATATTAAAAGAAGTAGTAATAAAGCTCCTAAAATTGATGGAGTATTAAATGATGATGCATGGAAAGGCTTAGCAATTGCAAATAACTTTATAATGATGGCACCAAATAATGGTGCTAAAGAAGATCCAAAATATAAAACAGAAGTTAAAGTTTTGTATGATGATGAAGCCATCTATATTTCTGCAATGATGTACGATCCAGATCCGTCTACCATTGCCATGGAATTTACAAGTAGAGACAATATAGGGCAAACGGATGATTTTACAGTGGTATTGAACCCAAGTAATGATGGTTTAAATACTGCTGAATTTATTGTTTTGAGTACCGGAACTCAAGCTGATGCTTATGTTGCTGAAGGAAAAGAAGATTATAATTGGAGTGCTGTTTGGGATAGTGCAGTAAAAGTTCACGATAACGGCTGGTCTGTAGAAATGAAAATCCCATATTCGGCGTTACGTTTTTCAAATCAAGAAATACAAACATGGGGTGTAAATTTTGGTAGAAAAATAATATCTCAAAATACGCAGTTTACTTGGAATCATATTGACAATACAAAGGGGATTTGGACACAGTATGATGGACTTTTAAAAGGAATTAGAGATATTAACCCTCCTACCCGATTGAGTTTTTATCCATATGCTTCCACTTCAGTTTCTCATTTTGATGGAGAAACAGTTTACAATCACAGTGCAGGACTAGATTTAAAATATGGTATTACAGAAAACTTCACGCTTGATTTAACATTGGTTCCTGATTTTGCTCAAACTGCTTTTGATAATGTTACTTTAAACCTTGGTCCGTTTGAACAGCGTTTTAATGAACAAAGAGCTTTTTTCACTGAAGGAACAGAGTTATTTAATAAAGGGAGAATGTTTTATTCTAGAAGAATTGGAAATAGACCAGTAGGATATTATGATGCTTACGACAATTTAGTGGCAAACGAAGAAGTGTTTGACAACCCGAACAAAGTTAATATGCTTAATGCAGTTAAAATTTCTGGGAGAACTAAAGGCGGATTAGGTATTGGTTTTTTCAATGCAATTACAGATGAAACAAAGGCGACAATTAAAAAAACAATCACACAAGGAAATACTACTGTAGATGAGTATTCTAAAAAAATAACGGAACCTTTTGCTAATTACAACGTTTTTGTTTTAGATCAGCAATTCGGAAAACGATCTTCAGTAACTTTAATTAATACAAGCGTACTTAGAGAAGGAGAGTTTAGAGATGCTAACGTGACTGGTTTTTTGTATGATTTAGTAAACAGTCCAAACACTTATAAAATTGATGGACATGTAAAAGTTAGCAATATTAGAGAAAATGGTCTCAATGAAACTGGTTATGGTTTTAATACCGGTATTTCTAAAATTTCTGGAAACTGGCAAGGGGAAATCGGCTATTACATGCAAGATGACAAGTTTGATTATAACGATTTAGGATTTCAAAGAAGAAATAACAGTCAGTCTGTTTACCTAATGGGGAACTATAAGATTTTAAAGCCTGTCGGAAATTTCAACGACTTTAAAATTAACTTCAGAATGTTTAACAGCTTCTTGTATAGCAGCCCTGTATATACAGGTAACAGCATAAACTTAGGTTTTTCTGCCACTACAAAAAAACGTTTTTCTTTTGGAATAGAAACGGAAAGTAAAATTGGAGAACAACGTGATTATCACGAACCAAGAAAAGACATTTCTGAAGGATGGTATTTAAAACGCAACTCAGAAATAGAACTAAAAGGGTCAATTTCTACTGACTCTAGAAAAAAATTAGCTCTCGATTTAAAAATGCAAAAGAAAACTGTCTTTGACAATGATGAAACAGGTTTTGGTTTTGAATTAGGACCTAGATACCGTATTAATAATAAAACTTCAATTATTTATAAATACAACTACAATAACAATAATAACATAGTTGGCTATACAGGAACCCAAAACAATGACATTATTTTTGGAAAAAGAGACTCTAAGGCTCATGAAAATAGTTTAAGTGGTAAATATAGCTTTAGTACAAAATCTTCTTTATCATTATCCTTTAGACATTATTGGACTACAGTTGAGTATGACAGTCAGTTTTACAGTTTAAAAAGAGATGGTTCTTTAACAAATCATAGTTATACAGGAAATCATGATGTGAATTTTAATAGCTGGAATATTGATTTAAATTACTTGTGGGAATTTGCACCTGGAAGTCAACTAGTTGCTTTCTATAGAAACTCTATTTACAATTCTAATGATCAATCTCAATTAAACTTCATCAATAACCTTAAAGACTTATTTAACCAACCATCACTACATGTGTTTTCATTAAAATTTGTGTATTATATTGATTATAACAACATAAAGAACATCTTTTAGCAAATAATATTCTTAACCAGAAAAGCCTCAATCTAATAGATTGAGGCTTTTTTTACAGCTCAATAATTTGTTTTACTGTTGATTACAGTATGTTTTATTTAGAGTAATTCAATAAATAGTTTTGAACTATTAAATCATTTTAGGATTTAATTAACAGACCAAACTGTGACACTTCTTTTTTTAAGAAGTCTTTACGGTAATCAATCAAAACTATTAAAAATGAAATTACGATTAATCTCACTATTATTTCTGTTAACTTTTCAAGTTACATTCTCACAATTAAAATTAGATCGAAAAAAAATAGCTGCTACAAGAATTACAACTCCTCCAAAAATTGATGGTGTCTTAAATGATGATGCTTGGAAAAATGCTGAGTTGATAAAAGATTTTATCGTTTTTAGACCAGAAAATGGAAAAAAAGTTGCTAATGAATACAGAACAATCGTAAAAGTAATTTATAATGATGATGCTATCTATATTTCTGCAATGATGCATGATCCAAATCCAGATAAAATACCAATGCAATTTGCTACAAGAGATAATTTTAGTCAAGCCGATTTCTTTTTAGCAACAATAAACCCTAATGATGATGGTCAGAATCCATTTGAGTTTGTTGTTCAAAGTACAGGAAATCAAGCAGATTCGAAAGTTTCTAACGGAAATGAAGATTTTAATTGGAGTGCTGTTTGGATAAGCGCAGCCAAAATAAATAAAGATGGTTGGGCAGTAGAAATGAAAATTCCATATTCGGCTTTACGATTTGCAAATAGTGAAGTGCAACATTGGGGATTTAATTTTCATCGAAAATTAGTTCGATTAAACGAGCAACATACATGGTCACATATAGATAATTCAATAGGAAGCTGGACTCAATACGATGGTTTAATTGAGAACTTTAGAGACATTAAACCACCAACACGTTTAGGTTTTTACCCTTATGCATCTACAACAAATACTTCTTACAATGGAAATAGCGAGTTTATTTGGAGCGCTGGAATGGATGTGAAATATGGTATTACAGAAAACTTCACTTTTGATGCAACATTAATTCCTGATTTTGGACAAACTGCTTTTGATAATGTAGAATTAAACCTAGGTCCTTTTGAGCAACAATTTGCTGAACAAAGACAATTCTTTACTGAAGGAACAGAATTGTTTAACAAAGGGAATTTATTTTATTCAAGAAGAATTGGTGGATCTCCAATAAAATCTGCTAATGCTGGAGCAAATGAAACCATAATTGATGAGCCTAGCAAAGTTAAAATGTTGAATGCAATAAAAGTATCTGGAAGAACAAAAAGCGGTTTAGGAATAGGTGTTTTTAATGCTATTACTGGAGAAACAGAAGCAA
>JBLHOD010000177.1:0-3897 GCA_047622545.1 Polaribacter sp.
ACTTCTAACTAAAAATAAATTATTAAAAACCAGTAATTCTAATCAAATGAAAAAACACACTATTTTAATTTCGTTTCTATTTGCAGCCTTTTTTGCAAGTAATTTTAACCTTCAAGCGCAAGACAAAATCCTTCAAGAACTTGAAGAAATTGCTATTGTAGACCAAAAAGTAATGATGACAATGCGCGATGGTATTCGTTTAGCAACCGATATATATCGTCCAAAAACTGATAAAAAAGTACCTATTATTTTTTCACGTACACCATATAACTTTAATTCGTGGGTAGATGGAAAACAAAGAACAGGAACTGCAAGAAGAGCTTTAGAAGCAGTTAAAAGAGGATATGCTTATGTAGTTCAAAATGAACGTGGAAGGTATTTTTCTGAAGGAGAATGGGAGATTTTAGGAGCTCCATTAACTGATGGTTATGATGCATTTACCTGGATGAAGAATCAATCTTGGTCTAATGGTAAAATAGGAACTTTGGGTTGCTCTTCTACTGCCGAATGGCAAATGGCAGTTGCAGCTTTAGATCACCCTTCTCACGCAGCAATGGTGCCTCAAGGTTATGGTGCTGGTGTTGGTAGAGTTGGTGAAATTAACGAACAAGGAAATTGGTATCGTGGCGGAGCTGAACAAATGTTATTCTTTTCTTGGTTATATGGTGTGGAGCATGATAAGTTTAAACCAAGAATTCCAGCTGGAGCAACTCAAGAGGATTTAATTAGAATTTCTAGATTTTATGATTTAGGTCCAAAAAATCCGCCAATAGATATGGCTGAAGCACTTAAACATTTACCTATTCAGGATATATTAAAAAATATAAATGGTAAAAATGAGGTTTTTGATAAAATGATACGTCGTAAGCCAAATGACAAAGATTGGTTTAAGGGAGGACTTTATCATGATAATATGGAAATTGGTGTACCTAGTTTTTGGTTTGCTTCATGGTACGATGTATCTATAACTCCAAATTTAGCTTTATTTAATCATGTTAGAAAAAACGCTAAAGATGCGACCGTTAGAGATAATCAATACTTAGTAATTGCACCAACTTTACATTGTGCTTACACCCGAGCAAGCGAAAACACTATTGTTGGTGAACGTAGCGTTGGTGATGCAAGACTTAACTACAATGAGCAAATTTACTCTTGGTTTGATTTGTGGCTGAAAGACGAAAAAAATGATTTTAAAGAGAAAACTCCTAGAGTGCAATATTATACAATGGGAAGCAACAAATGGCAAGCATCAGAAACTTGGCCTCCACAGAAAGCTAAATTAACAACCTATTATTTAAATAGTAATGGTAATGCCAATAGCTTTTATGGTGATGGAAAATTAACAACCTCAAAACCTAAATCTGATAATCCAGATAGTTTTACGTACGACCCAATGAACCCAGTGCCTTCTTACGGAGGTAATGTGTGTTGTACAGGAAATGCAATTAAAGGAGGTTCTTTTGATCAATATCAAATGGAAACCCGGAATGATATTTTGGTGTATACTACAGATGTTTTAGAAGAAGGTGTAGAAATTTCTGGTTCTATTGAATCTACATTATATGTGTCTTCAGACGCAAAAGACACCGATTTTACGATTAAACTTATCGATGTGTATCCTGATGGGAAAGCATATAATTTAGATGAAACTATACAGCGAGTAAGATATCGTGAAGGGTATGAAAAAGAAGTATTTATGAAGAAAGGTAAGGTTTACAAAGTAGATTTAACACCTATGTCTACAAGTAATTACTTTAAAAAAGGACATCGTATACGTGTTGAAATTTCTAGCAGTAATTTTCCTCGTTTCGCTCGAAACTTGAATACTGGAGGTAACAACTATGATGAAAAAGAAGGTGTAATTGCCCATAATAAGATACATCATTCTTCAAAATACACATCACAAATAAAGCTACCAATGATTTCTAATTAAAACGATGTATTGATAGAGATATTTTACCAAACAGAGCCGGAATCTTAACACCTATTAACGGAATAGAAGAAGGAAAACAAGTGACCCATGTTGTTAATGCCAGTGATGCTGAACTCTTAAGAAACAAGAATGTCATTCCTGCTTAGGCAGGAATCCATATAATATTTAAAACCACAACTTTTTAGTTGTGGTTTTTTGTTTATTTTTAATCCATGAAAAAACTACTCTTTATAATTACCATTATACTTGTTGTTAGTTGCAACACAAAAACTACTGTTTTAAAAGAAATAATCAGACCAATTCATGATACGATTGGTTTTGCACAATACGATTGGCAACTTGATTCTATCTACAATCGATTGCAAATCAAAGACACACCAAATACCAAAGAATGGAAAACGGTTATTTCTCCGCACGACGATTATAAATATGCTGGAAAATTATATCACACTTCATTAGAAGGCGTAAATGCAAATACCGTAATTTTAATTGGCGTTGCACATAGAGCTAGAAATTATAATTTACAAGACAAAATTATCTTCGGAAGTTTTACACATTGGAAATCGCCATACGGGAACCTAAAAGTGTCTGATCTAAATACAAAAATTCAAGAAAAACTATCCAAAGAAAGTTTTATCGTTCACGATAGCATGCAAGCATTAGAACATTCTTTAGAAGCGATTGTTCCGTTTTTACATAGAAAAAACAGAAACGTAGAAATAGTTCCGATTTTGGTTCCATACATCGATTATGAAACAATTGATGCTGTGAGTTCTGATTTAAGCAACGTTATTTCAGAAATCTTAAAAGCCAATAATTTAAATTTTGGAAAAGATGTTGCCATTGTAATTTCTAACGATGCTGTACATTATGGAACAGAAAATTGGGGGAGAAATATGGCGCCTTACGGAGTTGATGATGTAGGAACAGAAAAAGCCGTCAATCACGATAAGCGTTTAATAAATGAGTTGTTAACTGGTGAATTGTCGATGGACAGAGTAAAAAGTTTCACCAAAGAAACAATTCAAGAAAATGATTATAAAGAATACAAATGGGTTTGGTGTGGCAGATATTCGGTTCCGTTTGGATTGGCTTTTGCTAATAAATTAAACATCTTACAAAACGATGTTTCGTTAACAGGAGAGTTCTTAGATTATGCCTCTAGTATTGACCACAAATTAATACAAGTAGAAGATTTAAGAATGGGAACCACAGCAATTGCGACACAAAAACATTGGGTTGCATATGCGAGTATTAAATATGAATAACTATATTTAAAATTCTAAAATTAATTTTCTTGAACTTCCTTGCACATTTATATTTATCAAACAACAACACCAATATTTTAATTGGCAATTTTATCGCAGATCACATTCCGGGAAATAACTTTACCCATTTTCATCCAGAGATTCAAATAGGAATTTTATTCCACCGAGAAATAGACACATTTACAGATGCTCATAAAATTGTACGCAAAAGCAAACGAAGATTACATCCTAGATACAGACATTACAAAGGCGTAATTATTGATATTCTTTACGATCATTATTTAGCCAGAAATTGGTCAACGTATTCAGAAGTTCCATTAGAAATATTTGTGCAATCGGTATACACATTACTGCAAGATAATTTTGAAATTCTTCCCAAAAAGACAAAACAACTATTGCCTTTTATGATAGAATATAATTGGTTGTACAATTATCAATATATAAAAGGAATTGAAAAAGTGTTAATCGGAATGAACAACAGAACCAAACAAAAATCTCAAATGCATTTGGCTGTAGAAGATTTACAAAACCTACATACAGAATTTGAAGAAGATTTTACACTATTTTTCGAAGATTTGCGTATCTTTTCGGACCAAAAACTAAAAGAACTCAACAAAAACTAACAAATACATTATGAAAAAATTATTTTCAATTTTAATTATTGCAATCCTATTTGCAAATTGTACTACTACAAAA
>JBLHOD010000178.1:0-3886 GCA_047622545.1 Polaribacter sp.
TTTTTCAAATCAAGTAAGTAACCAATGGACAGGGCGAAAAAATTAGTTGAATTTAGATTTTTTTCGTTCGGTAATGGAGAGGGTAGATTTAGATTCCAGCTAAGTTCAAAATCCCATGAACTTGTAGTAAATGAAACCGGTAAATTTAGTTGCGTGTTTAGCAATCCAAACTCTTCTGTTGTGATTGACATGAGTGAATTTATGTTTTTTAATGTAATCGCTTGTTGTGCTAATAAAAAGCTAACTTGAGGCTTAAATTTTAACGCAAAATTTGATTGACGAGTGAGCGGAATATTTCCATAAATCCTAGAGGATAATTGCACAGATTGCTCTGTTCCAAACAAATATGATCCAGAGAATAAAACGCCAAACAGGCTATTTTCTGTCCTTGCCCCAATTATAAAATCTACGGAGTTATTAAAGGAATCAAAATCATCATTAAAAAAAAATTTAGAATAACCAATATTGTAATGAACCGTTTTCTTTTTGCCAATGGTATTGGAATATCCTGCTGAAAGACTTACAAAATCCCAATTAGGACTTTGATTTTCATAATATACTGAAGATATTGTAGCATTAAAACCTGAAGAGCTGTAATATGAAATTTGAGGTATAAAGCTAAATTGATCTAGGCCTGAATCTCTTCCTGCAAAATAGGTGTTAGAGTTATATGTAGCTGTGGTATATAAATAATCGTATTGATTGATTGAATTTAATATATCATCTACAAATTCTTTATCATTAAAAAAGAGATCATCAAGTAAACTATCCAAGATATCGTCTTCATTTTTTTCTTGTCCGAATGAAACGAAAGAAGTTGCTATTGTAAACAACAGCAACTTAATCACATTTAATTCTACTCTGAATTTATCGCGATAACTCATTATAATTTGGTTTATTTATTTTAATTATCGCGTGGTTTTTTTCGATCTCTTCTAGATCGTTCTATTTTATCTTTTAATACTTTCCTTTGATTATCCGTGAGCGTTTTTCTAAAAGATTCTCTGGTTACTCGTAACCTTTTCTTTTGCCCTTGTACCAGAGTTTTTTGCTGTAAATTGAAGGATTGTAAAAGTCTACTTCTCTTTATATCATTCCTTAATGTCTTATCGCTAAGAATTGCCAATTGTGATTTCGTTAATGATTTTTTTAAAGCGTTTCTATCGCTTTTTATCATTTCTCTTTCTTTGATCAATAACTCTTTTTGCTCTTTTGTCAATTCTTTCGTAATTAAATCATAATCAGATACTTGACCTACCATTACGTTTGTTGTGCAAAGCGAAATAAAGAAGAGTAATACTACCGAATATCTAACTTTAATTTTTCTCATGATTCTAATTATTTAAAACATCATACGCTTTCATTTAATTGCTATTAAAAAATAGCGTATGATTATTTCCTTCTTACAAATGTAACTAATCTATATTTTCACAGTTAAAAAGATAGATTAACAATTGTCTTTTGCTGTTTCTAATTCTATTACATCATTGATAATGATGATTGTTCCATCTTGATAAATTATCTCTATTGGATAAACTAAGTCAGGTCTAACATGTACTCCAGGATTTGCTCCATACCAAGCTCTTATCAAAGCTCTATCATCTTCAGAGTTTAGAGTAATCGTTGATCCATCTGGCATTATAGCTGAAAAAGGGTACACTAAATCAAAACAACGTCTAGTCTTACAATCTCCTTTTGCTGCTTTCAATTCTAATTTATCATTAATAGTTGCAACAGTTCCATCTTGATATTCTATTTCTATTGGAAACACTAGTGATGGTTTTTCATTTACATTTGGGTTGTCCATATACCATTGTCTTATCAAGACTTTGTCTGTCTTATCTTCTAAGGTTATAATTGTTGCATCTGGCATGGTTATAGAAAACGGAAATACAAAACGGAAACAACTTCTTCTTTTTCCGTGTTTTGGGTGTTTATGGTCTTTTAAAAGCCGTCCTGAAGTGTCAAAAAATGCACTGTTCAATTCAGAAGTCCAAGAACCTCCCGTTGTTACTAATCTAACTTCGAATCCAAGATTGGCTACTTCCCCTATGCTATAAACTTCATCATCTGAAAAATTAATTTCTAATTCTTCTTGTGCTGTTGTTGGCAAATCATTTAGGGAAACAGCAACTTTATTTAAGGACGATTCAATTGAAGTAATTAAATCGATATCATTTCCTAATTCAAATTCTAATTCCGAATCTTCTGAACAAGAAGTAAAGAGGATCATTGTCATTAAGAAAGCGGTAAGCATTAAAAAGATAGTGCTTCCTGTTAAAACTTTTGTTTCTGATTTTTTTGTTTTCATGTTGATGTTTTTAATTAATAATAGTTTCTGTATTCTTAGAACCTAAAAGGTTTCAATAGTTTGAAACTATCATAGAATCATATTATCTAGCAAGTTATTATTTGTATAACTATCTATTAATGAGTCTTCTATAAATAAAGAATTTATAAAAATGTTTTCTAATTTTTGCTCATAAACTTCAGCTTTTATTATAATTTCATTCACCACAATATCATTTGCAAACTGATTCATATCAGTCTCTTCTATAAAAAGTGATTCAATTAAAAGGTCATTAGATGCAATAGATATGTCATTTATAGTATCTGAATTAGATAAACGGAGAACAATACTTAAACCAACCAAAACTACTAAAGATGCTGCCACTTGAAAAGATCTTCTTAAATAGAACACAGGAACAATTTTTTTCACTTCTTTCTCTGTAATTAATTCAAGAATGGCGGCTTTAGAATTCTTAAAGTAATCTTTAGGAACATCCATTCCTAGGTATTCTTTGTGATGAGTTGAAGCTGAAACCTGTTCATTCTCTTTTAGAAAATTTTCTTCAAGTTTCTCTGAATTCAAGTTTTTGTTTTTTGCTGATTCCTTCATTATATTATATTTGACCCAAATAGTTGGGCTTAGTTTGGTTTAAAGAATTATTTTTTCTTCAATTATTTTTACGGCGCCATAATAACTAGACTTTAAAGTACTTTCACTTACTTCTAAAAGTATTGATATTTTTCTAAAACTGAGATCATCAAAATATTTTAGTTGAAAAACACGCTGCTGTTTCTCTGTCATCTCATGAATTATGGTGAGTAATTTTTCATGTAATTCTTCCCCATCAAAATATTCAGAGGCTTTTAATTGCTCGTAATGCCCTGTAGAAATTTCATCCATAGAAACGGATTTTTTTCTTTTTTCTTTTTCTAAAAAACGAATAGATTCATTGTAAGCTATTCTATACATCCAGGTATGAAGAGAACTCTTTCCTTCAAACTTATCGATGCTTTTATGAACTCTAATGAAAGTGTTTTGTAAGACATCATTTGCATTTTCGTGTGTCAATACAATTTTTCGGATATGCCAATATATCCTCTCTTGATATAAATCAAGGAGTTCAGAAAACGCACGGTCTTTGTACCTTTCAATTTGTAATCTTTTTAATAGCTTGTCTTCGCTATTCAATAGCTGTGTATTTAGTTTCTAAGGTATGTAAAATTTTAGACCCAAATAGTTTTAAATAGTTTGAAATTGGATTCCATAAGTTTTACATGTAAAGAAATAAGTTTTTAATCTTTTAAAATTTGAAAGTTTCTTTTAGTATCTATATTTTTTAGATAGTCAATTCCGAGTCTTTTTTTGGTCAGTATTATTTCATTTTCAGAAGCAGGGGTTGTTCCTAACCACTTGTTTATAGTGTGTTCTTGAGTGAACGCAAAATCAACTAATTCAATTGCTTTCTCGGATATTTGTTTTAGCAGACTGTTCACTTTTTAATTAACCACAACGAATTTCTTTACTTTATACTCTTAATAAAGTAGTTCTTATTTTTTACTATGTAATAAGAGGAGAACTAAAACCCGTATTAATTAT
>JBLHOD010000179.1:0-3877 GCA_047622545.1 Polaribacter sp.
TCACCATTATTTAATGCTAACGGAGTGTTTAATTCGTATTTTTTTGTAAAAACGGTGTCAATATTTTCATCATCAACTAAGTTGGTAGAAATTAAAGACGCTTTGTCAAACGGTTTATCAGTTAATAAAACAGAAGCAAAAAAGTGTTGTTTAAATCCAACCCATTGCACATTGTCTACTATTTCATTATCACTAGATCCAGCAGAAAGATAATCAGCTTCGTCTGTATAAAACTTTAACTCAGAATACATGTTTTCTGTAGAAATACTTTTCTCGTTTCTGAATGTTTTTAAATTCCAATCTAAATTTATGGTATTAGAAGAACTAATCACGTTCCCTAAACCTTGAGAACGCACAGAGAAATCAACCATATAATTACCAGGTTTCATTTCGTATCTGTATTCTAAAAATTGTGTTTCAGAGACTTTCAATTTCATAGAAAGAACACGATTATCACCATTTTTAGAAAGTGTTGGAACAAATAATAAATCTTTTGTGTTTAAAATTCGGTTGTCTGTGGTTCCGAAATTGATGTTAAAAGATGCATTGTTGTCTTTTATCAAATACAAAGGCAACGAATCATACCTTCTGTATTTCTTAACCAAAGCTTCAACAATTTGTCCACCTTTATTGTCTATCGTTAATTTTAATAACTTATTTTCAATAACAGTAGTTCCTTCAGTTGCAATTTGTGCTCCGTAAGAAAATGCGCCTAATTGATTTTGTAAGGCAGCGTTTTTTAAAGAATCTCTTTTTACTAAAGAGGTTGTATTGTTTGTGAGAGTTGGAGTAGTTCTCGTTTTACTAGAATCTACAATTACTTCTGTGTTATCGGTTGGAGTAACTTCGTCTTGGTTTGTATACATAAACCAAAGCATAATTCCTCCTAATAATAATAATCCGATAAACGAATTTGCGTCAAATTTTTTTTGTTCCATTGATTGTTCTTAAGTGTCAACTTGTCATTTTGTCTTCAATATTTGAAGATGAGCGCGACAAATGTAGCAAAACTGTATTGTTTTTAATTGGTTTTGCGGTTATTATTTTTGATACTATGTATAGTTCAAATGTTATTCCAAATAAAAATGTCTTTCTGAATGAAATGAATAATCTGAAAAAAGATTTTTCGCTTTAGCTCAAAATGACATTAATATATTGTTTAAAAATTTAATTTTTTGAATGCTTTAAAGCAGCATTTACAAAACTCACAAATAAAGGATGCGGATTTAATACGGTACTTTTATATTCTGGATGATATTGCACACCAACAAACCACGGATGATTTTGAAGTTCAATAATTTCGACCAATCCAGTTTTTGGATTTACTCCGGTTGCTTTCATTCCAGCAGCTTCTATTTGTTGTAAATAATTGTTATTAAATTCATAACGATGTCTGTGACGCTCACTAATTAATTCTGATTTGTAAGCTTCAAAAACTTTAGAATCTTTTTTAATATCACAATCCCAGGCTCCTAAACGCATCGTTCCGCCTTTTTCTGTTACTTTTTCTTGACTCTCCATCAAGTTGATAACTGGGTCTTTTGTGCTTTTATTCATTTCTGTAGAACTTGCATTTTCAAGCCCTAGAACATTTCTTGAAAATTCAATAACAGCCATTTGCATTCCTAAACAAATTCCGAAAAAAGGAATGTTGTTTTCTCTAGCATATTTTACAGCTTTAATTTTTCCTTCAATTCCACGATCACCAAAACCTGGCGCCACTAAAATTCCGTTTAAACCTGCTAATTTTTTCTCAACATTTTTTGGAGTTAAACTTTCAGAGTGAATCCAACGAACGTTTACTTTTGTTTCGTTTGTTGACCCTGCATGGATAAATGCTTCAGTAATTGATTTGTATGAATCGTGTAATTCTACATATTTACCAATCAATCCTATTTCTACTTCAGAAGTTGGATTTTTATGTTTTTGTACAAAATTATTCCACGCTATTAATTTAGGTTGCTTCTCTGAAGATAATTTAAGTTTCTTTAAAACAACTTCATCTAAACCTTCTTCAAACATTAAGTTTGGTACATCGTAAATAGTTTCTGCATCAATAGATTGAATTACATCCTCTTGTTTTACATTGCAAAATAAGGCCAATTTTCGTCTGATGTCATCTGAGATTTCGTGTTCAGTTCTACAAACTAATATATCTGGACTTACTCCACTTTGCATCAACATTTTTACTGAATGTTGTGTTGGTTTTGTTTTCAATTCTCCTGCAGCTGCTAAATACGGGATCAACGTTAAATGAATAACAATGGCATTTTCTTGACCTTTTTCCCAAAGTAACTGACGTACGGATTCTATATAAGGTAACGACTCTATATCACCAACAGTTCCACCAATTTCTGTAATTACAATATCATAATCTCCTGTTTCACCTAAAATCTGAACTCGATGCTTTATTTCATCTGTAATATGCGGAATTACCTGAACCGTTTTTCCTAAAAACTCTCCTTTTCTCTCTTTATTTATAACCGATTGATAAATTCTACCAGTAGTAACATTGTTAGCTTGTGAAGTTGGAATGTTTAAAAAACGCTCGTAATGACCTAAATCTAAATCGGTTTCTGCGCCATCATCAGTAACATAACATTCACCATGTTCGTACGGGTTTAAAGTTCCAGGATCTATATTAATGTATGGGTCTAATTTCTGAATAGTTACAGAATAACCCCTTTCTTGTAGGAGTTTTGCTAGAGATGCAGCGATAATTCCTTTTCCTAGGGATGATGTTACGCCTCCAGTTACAAAAACGTATTTGGTATCTTTCATGGTGATTAGGTTTGGACAAAAGTACTAACTCTTGAAGTTTTGACAAATAAAAAAGCAATAAATTCCTCAATAAAATTTGTAGTTTTGTGCTACGAAAAAATAATTTATTTTTTTTTAAAATTGTATTTGTCAAAAACAAAACTAGTTGTATATTTGCACACGCTTTTACGGACTATAATTCACGAAAAGCAAAACAAAATAAATACGATATTTAAAAACATAAGTAATGCCGAAAAGAACTTACCAACCATCAAATAGAAAGAGAAGAAACAAACACGGTTTCAGAGATAGAATGGCTTCTGCTAATGGTCGTAAAATATTAGCTAGAAGAAGAGCTAAAGGAAGAAAGAAAGTATCTGTTTCTTCAGAAACAAGACATAAGAAATAATGATTAACAATTGTTAATAATTAAGGTGTTACTATTTTTAGTAACACCTTTTTTTATACCCAAGCAATTTTTACTTTTACCAATATAATACAACACACACTATAATGCCAAAAAGAAAAGACCTAAAATCCATTTTAATTATCGGTTCAGGACCCATTGTAATCGGACAAGCTTGCGAGTTTGATTATTCAGGTTCACAATCTCTAAGATCTTTAACCGAAGACGGCATTGAAACAATCTTAATAAACTCAAATCCAGCAACAATCATGACCGACCCTACGATGGCAGATCATGTATATTTGTTGCCATTAACTACAAAATCCATCATTCAAATTTTAAAAGAGCACCCACAAATTGATGCAGTTTTACCAACAATGGGCGGTCAAACTGCATTAAACTTGTGTATTGAAGCAGATGATAAAGGAATTTGGAAAGATTTTGGTGTAAAATTAATTGGTGTTGATATTGACGCTATTAATATTACTGAAGATAGAGAGAAGTTTAGAAAATTGATGTTAAAGATTGATGTTCCTATGGCGCCACAGGCTACAGCAACATCATTTTTAAAAGGAAAAGAGATTGCACAAGAATTCGGATTTCCTTTAGTAATTAGATCTTCTTATACATTAGGTGGAGCAGGAGCTTCAATTGTTTATGATCCAAAAGATTTTGACGAATTATTAAGTAGAGGTTTGGAGGCATCACCGA
>JBLHOD010000180.1:0-3866 GCA_047622545.1 Polaribacter sp.
AAAAAAAAAACGCCCTTTAATTGCAAATTTAAATGATGAACAATTGCTGGAGTATATAGGGAAACATTTGTTTGAACGAGCTCCTTTTTATGAGGAATCTAATTATAAAGTTTTGGTAGATAATAAATCTATCGAAGAAATTTATTGCGACATCTCGGTGCAATTACATTAAATAAGCAATCGCTTTGTTTTTAGTAAATTCTACCACAACATGTTCTTGCAACGTTGTAGAAAGTGAAATCCCTTTAAAATCTGCTTTTACAGGATATTTTTTATGATTCCTGTTCACTAAAACAGCAGTTTTAAATCTTTTTAAAGGAACATCTAAAAAGTGCTTAATTCCGTAAATTAAAGTTGCTCCAGAATTTAAAACATCATCAACCAACACCAAAGATTTGTTTTTGTAAGCGTCGCTTGTAATAGATGTTTTTATAGGGTTTAAAGGGTTCTTTTTATCAATATGAACTTCGCACATACGAATTGAAATATCAGAAATTTTTGATAATTCTTTTTCTATTTCTTTAGCGAACAAAAAACCATTAGAAGTAATTCCGGCCAACACAATCTCTTTTTCGTTGCTATTGCTTTCCAAAACTTGATATGCAATTCTTTTTATTTTTTGTTGAATTTGTTGAGAAGTTAAAATGATGTTCTTTTCTGTTGTCATTCCTTTAATTTATAAAACAAAGATATTAAAATTAACTTTCAGTTGGAGTAGAAGCATCATCATAATATCCATCAATGTCTCTTCTATCTTTTTTTGTTGGTCTTCCTGTACCTTTTTTTCTATAATACTCCTTAGAATATTTTAGCAATTCAGTTTTTTCAAATTCTTCTTTCGGAGTTTCATCTTTTCGATATAAATCAACCAGTTTTGCGCCAACTCTACTAATTGGAATATCTAAAACTCTAATTTTATAATTAATTTGGTTCTTTCTAACACGAATTAGTTCATTTCCATACACTTCTTTTGAAGGTTTGCAATTTGCATCATCTATTTTAACATGTCCCTTTTTACTGGCTTCCGAAGCCATATTCCTTGTTTTATAAACTCGAATACACCACAAATATTTGTCAATTCTCATATAAAAAGTTAAAATTTCATTATTCTCTTTTCACAAAGGTATGAAAATCGTAAATTGCGCCCTAAATTTAGTAGTTAGATGATAAAAATAAAAAATATATTAATAATAGCAATTGCATCTATTTTAATATATGCCTGTAGTGCTAGTAACCCTTTAATAGATAATTTTGATCATGAGGCGCAAGCTTTAAGTGATAATGATACGTTGGTAAAGTATTTATCAAATCATTATTATGACGCGGTTATAGACTCTATCAAACCAATTGCAACTGGTAAAACAGCTTTAATTGATGATGCAAAATTAAAAACTCAAGATGTAAATTATAATGATATAGATTATAAACTTTATTATTACGTTGTTGAGCAAGGAATTCCTGACCCCGTAAAAGGATATCCAACAGTGATGGATTCTGTTTTAACAAAATACCAAGGTTCACAAATTACAACCACAACATTTACTGAAGTTTTTGAAACACAACAAACTGCTGTTTGGTTGACTTTAGATGCTGTTATTAAAGGTTGGTCTTATGGTTTTACTCATTTTAAAGGAGGAAAGAACAACACATCTAACGGACCAATTACGTATCAAAATACAGGTAAAGGATTTTTATTCCTTCCTTCAGGGTTGGCTTATAGAAATTTAGATACAGGTAATATTATAGCAAATAGTTGTTTGATTTTTAAAGTTGAGTTATTAGATATCGTTGAAGATACAGATCATGATAATGATGGTTTAGCTTCTTATTTAGAAATTGTTGATGCATCTGTTGAGTCTGATCCAGCACAGGTAGATTCTGATGGCGATTTTCAGCCAAATTATAAAGATGCAGATGATGATAATGATGGTACACCAACAATAAAAGAAGATAAAAATAAGGATGGTGATCCTAGAAATGACTTTAGTGACCCAAGTAATCCTGCATTACCAGATTATTTGAATCCAAATATTAAATAGACAAAATAGATAAGTATAAAAAAAGCTCCAGAATTTCTGGAGCTTTTTTTATGCTTATTTTACTAGGTTTATAATCTAATAGAAACACCAAATATAATTTGATTAGTTCTGTTGTCAATTTTAACACTTGTGTTGTTCCCTACAAAAGTTGCTTCTGAGTCAGAAAAACCTCTTTCCCAACGAACATCAACTCCTAAAGCACCAAATTCTACACCAAATCCCATTTGAACTCCGACAGAAAACCGATCAAATTCATCTGTAGATAAATCAGAGAACGTAAAGTTATCGTCAATAATATATTGAAAAGAAGGGCCAATAAAAGCATTTGCAAAGCCTAAAAATTTAGTTCCAACAAGTACAGGAACATCTAACTTTTTAAAGGCGTAATCTGTATTTGTACCTTTATAAAAGTATTCGCTTTTTACTTGTGTATACACAATCTCTGGTCTTAAATACAAACCAAGAATTGGTATTTTTCTACTAAACCACATTCCTGCATGAAATCCAGACTTTGCTTTTGCACCATTTACAACATCGCTTCCTGCACTAGAAAAAGTTACATCTCCATTGTTATTATAGTTTACGCCCCCTTTAATACCAAATTGAGATTGTGCATTCGTAGTTTGACTTAATCCTAAAGCCAAACACATAATTAAAAGTATTTTTTTCATAATGATTATTTTTAATTTCTATGTATAGACGCTTAAAAAGTGTTATTAGTTATTTTCTAGCGATTACTTTTTCTACAGCAGCAACAATAGACTTATCATTTAAGCCATATTTTTCCATTAATTGTGCTGGTGTTCCAGATTCACCAAAACTATCATTTACAGCAACAAATTCTTGAGGAGTAGGATTATTAGTCGCTAAGCATCTTGCAACACTTTCTCCTAATCCTCCATATTTATTATGTTCTTCAGCGGTAACAATACAACCTGTTTTAGCAACAGATTTTAAAATAATTTCTTCGTCTAAAGGTTTTATGGTGTGAATATTAATTACTTCAGCACTAATTCCTTTTGCTTCCAATTGTTCTGATGCTTGTAACGCTTCCCAAACTAAATGACCGGTAGCAACAATTGTTACATCTGTACCTTCAGTTAATTGAATTCCTTTACCAATTATAAATTTTTCGTCTTTATGATCTGGCATAAAAATTGGCACAGACGGACGACCAAAACGTAGATAAACAGGACCTTCATGTTCAGCGATTGCAAGAGTTGCAGCTTTCGTTTGATTGTAATCACAGGTATTGATTACAGTCATTCCTGGAAGCATTTTCATCAATCCAATATCTTCTAAAATTTGATGTGTTGCGCCATCTTCACCCAACGTTAAACCTGCATGAGAAGCACATATTTTTACATTTTTATCAGAATACGCAATAGATTGACGAATTTGATCATATACTCTTCCGGTAGAAAAGTTTGCAAATGTTCCGGTAAAAGGAATTTTACCTCCGATGGTTAATCCAGCTGCAATTCCCATCATATTTGCTTCTGCAATACCAATCTGAAAAAATCTTTCTGGATGATTTTTCGCAAACTCATTCATTTTTAAAGAACCAATTAAATCGGCACATAAGGCAACAACGTTAGGATTTGTTTTTCCTAATTCTGTTAAACCATCTCCAAATCCAGATCTGGTATCTTTCTTTTCTGTAAAAGTGTATTTTTTCATCAAAATCTATTTGTTGTGTTTAAGCAAAAATAATAATATTATAGAAGTAAATGTTTACAATTTCATCAATTCTTTATATAACTTTTGAACAGGTAATCCCATTACATTAAAATAACTTCCTTCAATTCTTTCAATGCCAATAAAACC
>JBLHOD010000181.1:0-3866 GCA_047622545.1 Polaribacter sp.
GATAATATTCAAAGATTTGAAGAAGCACATGGCGAAATAAAAGATTATGAACAACCACCAATTCCAATGAATTTTGGGCCAACTGGTGAAGCATAAAACAAAAAAAAACCGAAACGATTTAGTTTCGGTTTTTTTGTTTTATATAACTTTTATTATTTATTAGAGTTTACCTTCTTTGGTTTTAATTCCTCAAAAAAGAAATCATCATTTGGTACATCAAAATCAAAACCTGTAACTTTTAGATTGTTATCTGTATTGATTTTAATAGTTCCGAAACTAAACCATGCTTGCGGATAATCCCAACTAATTTTCCATACTTCATAATTCCAATGTGTTAATGTAGCAGATAATTGTGGCGAATGGGAAAAGTCTAATTTTAATTTTCCGCTTTTTTCTGTAATGGTAATTTTACCATACATATTTGAATGATATTCGCCAATAAAATCTTTTTTTAAAGTGGTTGCCTTGGTATTTAAAACTCTACTGTTAATTCTGTCAGAAATACGGGTATCATTTTTTATGTTTTTATTACTGTTATTTAAATAAGCTTTAGACCAATCTGCGTTTGTTTTTATTCCCAAAAATTTATCTAACGCATAATAGGTTGCAGCCATAATTGGACTTTTTGGACCATTTGTTAACACAACAACTCCCAATTTTTCATCAGGAATTAACGTTACTGCTGTAATCATTCCGTCGTAACCGCCAGTATGTCCAACTTTCATTCTTCCTTGATAATCACTTAATCCCCAACCCAATCCATACGCATTAAAATGCATGTTAAAACCGTTTGCGGTGGTGTGATCTACAACATGATTGTTGTGTGGCGTCCAAACTAAATTTCGTGTTTTTTTTGATAATAAAGCTTTATTGTTATGGACTCCATTATTTAAATTGAAAATCATCCATTTAGAAATATCAGAAACACTAGAAATTAATCCGCCAGTTGCAGCAACATTGTCCCATTTTGCCCACGGAATTGCATAATTTTGTTCATCTTTTCTTGCGTGTGGAGTAGCATAATTTCCTTTAGAATCTAAATCGTTGATCGTATAAATAGTTCTATCCATTCCTAATGGAGTTAAAATGCGTTCTTGCACATTTTCTCCCCAACTTTTTCCAGTAACCGTTTCAATAATTTCTCCAGCAGTAATAAACATCAAGTTAGAATATCCGTACCCAGCTCTAAACTCGTATGCTTGCGGAACGTATTTTATTCTTTTGATAATTTCCTTAGCAGGTAAATCTGATTTATACCAAATATTATCTCCGCTAAAAGTTCCTAATCCAATTCGGTGACTTAATAAATCTCTAATCGTTGCATGATTGCTGACCCATTCGTCATACACTTCAAAATATGGCAAGTACTTTTTTACTTTATCGTTCCAATCTAGCTTTCTTTCTTGTACCAACATTCCAATCATTGCAGTAGTAAAAGCTTTTGAATTGGAAGCAATTGCATACAAGGTGTTTTTATCTGGTTTTTTAGTTTTACCTACTTCTAAAACTCCATAATTTCCAGTAAAAATAAGTTTCCCATCTTTTACAACACCAATAGTTGCACTTGGTACATCCCAATCTTTAACCATTTTGATAAAGTATTGATCTAACTTTTTAAGATTGACTTTTGTTTTGGTTTGAGCTTGTAATACTATTGTAAAAAATAACTGAAGAATAAGGATATACGTAATTTTTTTCATTGAATGATTTTTTAATGATAGGTAACGAAGTTAACTATTTTAAAAAGAAGATTCAAACGGAAAAATAAGCATGAATAATTTTATACTTTTCTTGTTCTATCCAGTAAGTAAAAATCAGCAAGAACCAAAGCAGTTAAGGCTTCTACGATAGGAATTGCTCTAGGAACAACACAAGGATCATGACGCCCTTTACCATGTATTTCGGTAAGATTACCTTCAGAATCTATTGTTTGTTGATTTTTCATGATCGTTGCAACAGGTTTAAAAGCAACACGAAAATAAATATCCATTCCGTTGCTAATTCCACCTTGAATTCCGCCAGATAAATTGGTTTCTGTTTTACCATCAGCATTAAAAATATCGTTGTGTTCACTTCCTTTCATTTTTGAACCACAAAATCCGCTACCAAATTCGAAACCTTTTACGGCGTTGATAGTTAACATTGCTTTACCAAGTTCTGCATGTAATTTGTGAAAAATAGGTTCTCCTAATCCAACAGGAATATTTTGTGCAACACAGGTTATAGTTCCTCCAATCGTATCGCCTTGTTTTTTAATTTCTTTAATTTTAGTAATCATTTTTTCGGCAGAAACTTCATCTGGACAGCGAACAATATTAGAATCGGTTTTAGAAAAATCTAATTCTTGATATGGTTTATCAACAAAAATATCACCAACAGAAGAAGTAAACGCATTGATCTTTATATGTGAGATCAATTGTTTAGCTAATGCTCCAGCAACTACCCAATTGGCAGTTTCACGCGCAGAAGTTCTTCCTCCACCACGATAATCTCTAGTTCCGTATTTTTTATCATAAGTGAAATCTGCATGAGAAGGACGATACACATTTGTATTATGAGAATAATCTTTTGATTTCTGATTGGTATTCTGAATTTGAAATCCGATTGAAGCACCTGTAGTTACACCTTCAAAAATTCCTGATGAAAACTGCACACTATCTGGTTCTTTACGTTGCGTAACAATAGCAGATTGCCCAGGTTTGCGTCTGTCTAATTCTTTTTGAATGGCATCAAAATCAACTTTCATTCCAGCAGGAAAACCATCAATAATTCCGCCAATAACAATTCCGTGAGATTCGCCAAAAGTTGTAAGCTTTAATAAGTTTCCAAAAGAATTAAACATTGTCCTTTTAATTTTAAGATAGAGTAGCGAAGTTACTTTATTTTATTAAAAAAACCACAACTTTACCGCCATAAAACTAACAATTACCAGTAAGAATATTTTGATAAACCCATCGCCTTTTTCAACCGAAAAACGACTTGCAAACCAACCACCTAATGAAGTTCCGATAGCCATAATTAATCCCATATACCAATCAACTTTATCATTTAAAATAAAGATCAATAATGCGCCAGTCATGTAAATAGAAATGACAACAGCTTTAGTTGCGTTCGATTTTACTAAGGATAGATGGTTGAAATAATGCAGAAATAAAATCAGAATAAATCCTAATCCGGCATTGATAAATCCACCATAAATTCCAAATATAAAAAAGGCGAAACAACTAATCCAAAGATGTTTTCTTGTAGTTCTTTCGAGCAACTTTCTTGCATTCATTTTGGGTTTGAACACAATAATTAACACAACAGCAATCATTACAAAAGACAATACTTTATTAAACGTTTCTCCTTTAATATCTACCGCTATTTGCGCCCCAATTAATGAGCCTACTAATGCTGAAATTCCCATATAAATACTAAAAGGAAAGGTAGAAATTCCTTTGCTTTTAAATCCTGCTGTACCTGCTAACATTTGTATTAGAATTCCGACTCTGTTGGTTCCATTAGCCACACTTGGTGGTAATCCCATAAAAATTAAAACGGGTAGTGTTAGTAAAGATCCTCCACCCGCAATGGTATTTATAAACCCAGCGATAAAACCAACAACAACCAACAAAATTAAATCTAGCATCATTTAGAAATTTGATTGTAAAAGTATTATAATTATTAGAGAATCCTTCTAAAAAAAATAATAGTAAAAAAGGTTAAAATTCTTTTCGAAACTCAAAAAAGATACTATATTTGCATCCGCATTCAGGGAATACCTGATGAGACACTTTGGAGAAATGGCAGAGTGGTCGAATGCACTAGTCTTGAAAACTAGCGACTGTCACAGGTCCGGGGGTTCGAATCCCTCTTTCTCCGCA
>JBLHOD010000182.1:0-3864 GCA_047622545.1 Polaribacter sp.
CCAGCTGTAAAAATAAACATGAATAATAAAAATCCTGAAAATTCTGAAAAATCTAACATTTGTGTTTCTTTAAAATAATTAATACTACAAAAATAATACATATTTTCAATTTACACTAATAATTAAAAATTATTTTAAATAAGTATTTTTCTCTTATTGTTGATAACTGATTGTGATACTTTTAGTAATTTTGTAATAGCAAAAAAACAACACAGAAAATGAAATACAGAATAGAAAAAGACACAATGGGACAAGTAAATGTTCCTGCAGATAAATATTGGGGAGCACAAACAGAACGTTCTAGGAACAACTTTAAAATTGGCCCTTATGCATCTATGCCTTTAGAAATTGTCTACGGGTTTGCATACTTAAAAAAAGCTGCTGCATTTGCTAATTGTGAGTTAGGAGTTTTAACATCAGAAAAAAGAGATTTAATTGCTTTGGTTTGTGAAGAAATTTTAGAAGGAATACATGATAATCAGTTTCCGTTAGTAATTTGGCAAACAGGTTCTGGAACACAATCTAACATGAATTGTAATGAAGTTATTGCAAATCGTGCTCATGAAATAGCTGGTAAAACAATTGGTGAAGGAGAAAAAACCATTCAACCAAATGATGATGTAAATAAATCACAATCATCAAACGACACGTTTCCAACAGGAATGCATATTGCCGCTTATAAGAAAATTGTAGAAGTTACAATTCCTGGTGTTGAACAATTAAGAGATACCTTAAAAGCAAAATCTGAAGCATTTAAAGATGTTGTGAAAATTGGTAGAACACACTTAATGGATGCTACTCCACTTACATTGGGACAAGAATTTTCTGGTTATGTAGCACAATTAAACTTCGGATTAAAAGCACTTAGAAATTCTTTAGATCATTTATCTCAATTAGCTTTGGGTGGAACAGCAGTGGGAACAGGATTAAACACGCCAAAAGGGTATGATGTTTTAGTTGCAAAATACATTGCAGAATTTACAGGAATGCCTTTTATAACAGCAGAAAATAAATTTGAAGCACTAGCAGCACACGATGCTTTAGTAGAAACTCATGGGTCTTTAAAACAATTGGCTGTTTCTTTAAATAAAATTGCAAATGATATTCGGTTAATGGCTTCTGGCCCAAGATCTGGAATTGGCGAAATAATGATTCCAGCTAACGAACCTGGTAGCTCTATAATGCCTGGAAAAGTAAATCCAACGCAAGCAGAAGCCTTAACAATGGTTTGCGCGCAAGTTATGGGTAATGATGTTGCTGTTACTATTGGCGGAACTCAAGGTCATTATGAATTGAATGTTTTTAAACCAATGATGGCTGCAAATGTTTTACAATCTGCACAACTAATTGGTGACGCTTGTATCTCTTTTGATGAAAATTGTGCTGTAGGAATTGAACCAAATCATGCAAGAATTACTGAATTATTAAACAATTCTTTAATGTTAGTTACTGCTTTAAATACTAAGATAGGGTATTATAAAGCTGCTGAAATTGCTAATACTGCTCATGCAAACGGAACAACTTTAAAGGAGGAAGCGGTTCGCTTAGGTTATGTTACTCCAGAACAATATGACGATTGGGTAAAGCCAGAAGAAATGATTGGCAACTTAAAATAAGTTTTACAAAATAAAAAAAGACCTTTAAAAAAGGTCTTTTTTTATTTGTGAAGATTTAGGTTTTATCAAATTTATTATTTTAGTTAAGAAGTTTTTGTTTACTTCTAATTCATGGTAACCATTACCATATTTTCCATATCCGTAGCCATATCCGTAACCATATCCGTAACCATATTTTCCTTGTGATGAAAAATCATTTAACACATAACTTATATTTGCTACTTCTTTATTCTTGTATTTATCATCAATCATTTTCATCATTCCTTTTTCAGAATAATTTTGACGTATTACATAAATAATTGCGTCTGCATATTTAAATAATTCTAAAGCATCAGAAACTAAACCAATTGGAGGTGTATCTATAATTACATAATCATATTTGTTTTGCAAATATTTTATGAGTTCAACAGTTTTTTCGCTAATTAATAATTCGGATGGATTTGGAGGAATTGGACCCGATAAAATTAAATCTAAATTTGGTATATGAGTTTTAGTAAGAACATCTTCAATATTACTTTGACCAATTAAATAATTAACAACCCCAGTTTTATTTGGTAAATTAAAATCTTGAAATATTTTTGGTTTTCTTAAGTCTAGCCCAACTAGAACCGTTTTCTTCCCGCTCAAAGCAAATACCGAAGCCATATTAATAGAAACCATTGTTTTTCCTTCTCCACTTACAGATGATGTTAGTAATAATGTTTTAGAATTATCATTTGTTTTTTTTGTATTGAATAAAAATTGAATGTTTGACCTTAATGCTCTAAAAGATTCAGATACAGAAGATTTTGGTCTTTCTAAAACAGCTAAATTATTTTTCCAATCGCTTCTACCAACAACACCAAGTACGGGGATCGAATAAAGGCTTTCAATCTCCTCTACAGTATGAATTTTGTTGTCTAGTATTTCTCCAATAATAATATAGAAAAGCGGTAAAATTATGCTAATAGATAGAGCTAATAAGTAATTAAAACTTGATATTGGATAAATGGGGCCATTACCTAAATCTTTAGCGGTGTCTATTATTTTTACATCTGAAACATTTGCTGCAATAGCTGTTCCTGCTTCATAACTTTTTTGTTTTAAATAGTTATAGTTAGCTTCAGACATATTGAAACTTCTTTCAAAAGCTATTAAGCTTTGTTCTTTTTCTGGTAATGTTTTTTGCTTACTTAAAGTAGCAGACAACCTTTTCTTAATTTTTTTTAGATCACCGCTAAAGGTTCTACGTAAGTTTCTAATATTTTCAATTAATATTTTTTTTGTGGTTTTTATTTCATCATCTAAAGCTTTAATATCTGGGTGATCGTCAGTATATACGCCTCTTAACTTTTCTCTAACTGTTGTTTTGCTAATTAACTCACCAACTTCTAGGGGAATTTTGCCATCAGCTATTTGTATAATTGCTGGAACAGGTATGTTATTATATTTTTTATGTGTAATAAGATAATTTCTTAGACTATCTAATGACTCTATATTATTGGTGATACTTCTTTTTTCAATATCAAGAAGTGTTATTTCTTCTAGAATTTTTCCTCCTTGAGCAGAAAGATCATAAATATTGTTCTTTGTTTTAAACTTAGTTAATGCTTTTTCTAATATCTTTAAACTATCAGATTCTTTATCAAATAAATCATCAATATATTTTTTTGTGTTTTCTGCGTAAGCAATTTTAATTGCTTTTTTATCTTTTTCTAAAACCTTTACTGATGTATTTAAATAATCAACTATCCTATTTTTATTTGATCCTTTAAGCGTTAATTCAAGGATTGAAGCTCCATCTGTCAAATCAGATACTCCAATTTCCCTATAATTACCTACAGTGCCATCAAAATTATTAAATTTTATATAAAAAAAATCTCCAGGAGACATTTCATCTACTGAATTAATTGTGAAATTTAAAAATGGCATGGCTATTTTTTCGCCTGAAGAGTATTCTTTAGAAAAATTTAATTCATTAGATGTATAGCTGGTTATGATATTTCCGGTACCTGCTTCATTAATATCGCTCGTATAGGAAACCAATAAATTGCTTCCATCTTCATTATAGTCAAATGACACTTTGTATTTACCTTCTTCAACTGCTTCAATTTTAATGAGCTTATTATAGATTTGAGGCTTATCTAAATCTATTTTTATTTTAAAAGGTGTGTTCCCATAAACATCATTTAATCGATACCTTCCTTCTTTTAAATAATCTATATAAAACTGTAAAGCATCAACTACTTTTTCATTATGAGTTCTAGAT
>JBLHOD010000183.1:0-3855 GCA_047622545.1 Polaribacter sp.
TGTAATCTTGTTAGGTGTGTACTTGGTGAATAAAAATAAATAAATACTTAAATGCGATAAAAGCAAATAATAATTTCCTTTAAAAATCATATTGTAAAATATGAAATAAAAAACGTATATTTGCACCCGCATTTTCATTAAGAAGATGTTTAATTATACGCAAAACTAATAGTATGTACGCAATCGTAGAGATAGCAGGGCAGCAATTTAAAGTTGCAAAAGACCAAAAAGTTTACGTTAATCGTTTACAAGGAGAAGAAGGATCAAAAATTTCTTTTGATAATGTTCTTTTAGTAGAAGATAAAGGAAATGTAACTATTGGCGCCCCAGCTATAGAAGGAGCCGCAGTAACGGCTAAGATTTTAGGTCACTTAAAAGGTGATAAAGTAATCGTTTTCAAAAAGAAAAGAAGAAAAGGATACAAAAAGAAAAATGGACATCGTCAGTTTTTAAGTGAGATTCAAATTGAATCAATCGCTACATCTGGTGCTAAAAAAACAGTTAAAAAAGAAGCTGCTCCTAAGAAGGAAGCTGCTCCTAAGGCTGAGGTAAAGGAATCAGCAACTACTGTTGATTATAGTTCAATGAATGTTGCAGAGTTAAAGGCAGCTGCTAAAGAAGCGGGTATCAAAGGATATACTTCTTTAAAGAAAGCTGAATTAATTGAAGCATTAACAAAATAAGAAACCAATTTTAAAACCATACAATCATGGCACATAAAAAAGGAGTAGGTAGTTCGAAGAATGGTAGAGAATCAGAATCGAAACGTTTAGGAGTTAAAATTTTTGGAGGACAAGCTGCAATTGCAGGTAATATTATCGTTCGTCAAAGAGGAACAACACACAATCCAGGAGAAAATGTATATATGGGAAAAGACCATACTTTACATGCTAGAGTGGACGGGGTTGTTCAATTCCAGAAGAAAAGAGACAACAAATCTTATGTTTTTATAGAGCCTTTTGAGGTTTAAGAATATCAAGATAAAGATAAAAACTCCCAAACGTATGTTTGGGAGTTTTTTTGTGCCTCAATTTTGTACATTTACAACGCATGAGATTAGTATATAACTTTATTGTAATTCTTACGACTTTTTTATTATCGCTTATTGCTTTGTTTGATAAAAAAATAAGGCTTTTTCTTGCTGGAAGGAAAGAGACCTTTGACAAATTAGCTACGCTTAAAAAATCAGATAAAATTATTTGGATTCACGCAGCTTCTTTAGGTGAATTTGAACAAGGAAGACCAATTATAGAAAAATTAAAGACGCAACATTCAACTTATAAAATTGTATTAACTTTTTTTTCTCCTTCTGGATATGAAATCAGAAAAGAGTATGAACATGCAGATGTTGTTTGTTATTTACCAATGGATACAAATAAAAATGTTGAAAAATTCTTGAATATTGTCAATCCGACTTTAGCCATTTTTATAAAATATGAGTTTTGGCCAAATTATTTACACGGATTAAAGGAAAGAAATATTCCAACAATATTAGTCTCTGGAATTTTTAGAAAAAATCAAATTTTCTTTAAGCATTTTGGAGGTTTTATGAGAAAATCTTTAAAAACATTCAATCACTTTTTTGTTCAGGATGAAACTTCGAAAGGTTTATTGAAAAGTATTCAGATAGAAAATGTCACTATTAGTGGTGATACTCGTTTTGATAGAGTTCACGAAATTTTGCAACAGAATAATTCTTTAGATTTTATTACTAAATTTAAAAACAATCAATATACAGTTGTAGCAGGAAGCACTTGGAAAGAAGATGAAGAATTAATAGTAAATTACATTAATACGTCTAATTTAGAAAACGAAAAATTTATCATTGCTCCACACAACATCAATGAAAAAGATATTGAATCATTAAAAAAATCAATCAATAAAAAAGCACTATTATATTCAGAAAAAGAAGGAAAAAATATCTCAGAATTTGATGTTTTTATTGTTGATACAATCGGTATTTTAACCAAAATATATGCAATTGCGGACGCTGCTTATATAGGAGGTGGATTAACAAAAAACGGAGTACATAATGTATTGGAACCAGCAACTTTTAGTGTACCAATTGTTATTGGTCCAGAATATAAAAAATATAAAGAGGTTGTAGATTTGGTCGCTTTAAAAGGTTGTAAAGTAATTGCAAATCAACAAGAATTTTCTGCTATTTTTACAAAATTAAAGTCAGGCAAAGACTACAGAGAGCAATTAGGAGAAATAAATCAGAACTTCATTAAAAATAATGTTGGAGCCACAGATTTAATATTAAAATATATCAACCAAAAATTAAATAACTAATGGAATTTATCTCACAACCTTGGGCTTGGTACGTCGCTGGTCCAATGATAGCAATTGTATTGTTGTTGATGAATTACTTCGGAAAAGGATTTGGAGTATCAACAAATTTAGAAACATTTTGTACAATTGGTGGCGCAGGAAAAGCGTCGGGATACTTTAAAAAAGATTGGAAAGAGCAAACATGGAGTTTGGTTTTTGTGTTGGGAATTATTCTTGGCGGATATCTTTCTTCACAGTATTTAATGAATACAGAAAGTATTGCTATAAACCCAGAAACAGTATCAGAATTAGGAGAATTAGGATTTGCAAATGCAGGACAATCATATCTTCCTGTAGAAATATTTAGTACAGAAAATATCTTTTCTTTAAAAGGATTTGCCATTTTAATTGGTGCTGGTTTTTTGGTTGGATTTGGTTCTCGTTACGCTGGCGGATGTACATCTGGACATGCAATTACTGGTTTAAGTAGTTTACAATTGCCATCATTATTAGCAGTTATTGGCTTTTTTATTGGTGGGTTATTAATGACTTGGTTTTTAATTCCTTTAATATTCTAAATTATGAAAAACATCAGATTTTTAGTAATAGGTACAATTTTTGGAATTATATTAAGCAAATCAGAAGTAGTTTCTTGGTATAGAATTTATGAAATGTTTAAATTTCAATCGTTTCATATGTTCGGAATTATAGGAAGCGCAGTTGTCATATCAATGGTTTTTATGCAATTGTTTAAAAAAGGAAGTATAAAGAACTTTAAAGGTGAAAACATCATCACAAAAGAAAAAAAGAAAGGATTGATAAGAACATTAGTTGGCGGAACAATCTTCGGATTAGGTTGGGCGTTGGCTGGTGCTTGTCCTGGACCAATGTTTGTGTTAATTGGTCACGGAATTACATCTATTTTGATAGTCATTTTAGGAGCAACAATCGGTGCTTTTGTATATGGATTATTAAGTAAAAAATTACCTAATTAATGAATACTTTAGTCGACAGTTTCGGAAGACAAATTAACTATGTACGTTTAGCAGTAACTGATCGCTGTAACTTGCGGTGTCAATATTGTATGCCTGCTCATGGAATAGAAATTGTTGCAAGGGAAGAATTGTTAACGTACAAAGAAATGTACCGTGTAATTCGCGTGCTTACAGAATTGGGTGTAAATAAAATTAGATTAACTGGTGGAGAGCCATTTGTTAGAAAAGGCTTTGTAGAGTTTTTAGAAATGTTGTCATTTAATGATTTGTTAGACGATATTAATATTACTACAAACGGAGCGTTAATTTACAAACATATTGAAACACTAGAAAAGCTACAAAAAGTAAAAAACATCAATTTAAGTATTGATAGCTTACAAGCTGATAAGTTTAATGAAATTACCCGTAGAAAGGCGTTTGATGAGGTTTTTAAAACCATGGAAGCTTTAGAGAAAAGCAGCATGAACTTAAAACTAAATGTTGTGGTTCAATCGGGAATTAATACCAACGAAATTAATGATTTCGTTCGATTGACAAAAGATAAAAATATTGCGGTTCGATTTATAGAAGAAATGCCTTTTAACGG
>JBLHOD010000184.1:0-3851 GCA_047622545.1 Polaribacter sp.
GTAGACCAAACTGAATCTTTTTTCTGAGAAAAATAAATATCTCTAATTTCGGTTTCGCTTCTATCTCTGTACACAATCATCGGCCCTTTTTGAGTCATTGTTATTGAGGTTTGACAACAATCGCAAGTTCTGCCATCTAATTCGGTTTCATTAAAAATTGTTCCTGTATTAGATATTTCAGCAGTTCTTATTGTCATTGCTTTATGATGACTTTCTTCCATTTCTTTTACCGTATTTCTACCATCAAGCCAAGTAATTAAAAAACCATCATTTTTATTCGGAATAACACTCACAAAACCATGTTCTGCTTTCATTCCGTCTGTATTTAATAAAAAGTTTTCTTTGAGGGTTTCTCCATTTAACTTTTGAAGATTTAATACAACATCATAGGTATACGTTCCTTTTGCAGATTTTTGTAAATGACTTGTTAATAAAACATCTCCGTTAGTTGCATTCGCAGGGAAATCTGCCCAATTTACAAACCAATCATTACCAGAAGTGATTTTTGTTGGTTTGTTCCATGTTTCATTTTCTAATTGTGTATAAAACAGTGTTGCTTCTTTTCCTCTAATTGAATTGATCCAAGACAAAGACAATTTTCCGTTTTGAGCAACTAAATTTGGTTCTGCATTATTAATTCCAAAATCAAATGGTATTTCAGTAATTTTTACTTCTTTTTTTTCACAGGCAATAAATAATACCGCTATACTTAAAATAAATGTTAGTTTTTTCATTTTATAATTCTTTTAGTTGAGTAATCATTTCTTTACTATTCCACTCTGTTGCACCAATAATTTCTTTCACTTTCATTCCTTTCTCATTAAAAATAAAAGTAGTTGGCATTGCGTAAATACCTAATGTAGATAAAGATTTTGGTGATTTTAAAAAGGTAAAATTGTAGGGGAACTTAGTATTAAAATTTAGTATTTGTTCTATTGATTCGTCAGAAACTAATAAAAAAACATAGTTTTCTTTTGATAAAATTTCTTGTGCTTCTAATAAATCTGGCATTTCTTTTTTACAAGGTGCACACCAAGTAGCCCAGTAATTAACCAATATTTTCTTTCCTTTTAAATTAAAAACATCAAATAAGTTTCCTTTCAAATCAGTAAGATTCTCTAAAATGTGTAAATCGCTAGAAACCTTATCCGTTTTAGATTCCTTAGATTCTTTACATCCTAAAAGAAATACAAAAACTAAAATATAAATGCTATTTTTCATGTCTCAAATATAATAACATTAAATCAATTTTTGAAAGGTTTTTTTTATTTTATATTCATTTGATTTAATCAAACAGTCATTTAAAGAATTATAGAATAAAACGTACATTTGCACCTCAATTTTTGTAGATGAGTTTTTTAAAAGAAATACAGCGTAGAAGAACATTTGGTATCATTTCGCATCCAGATGCTGGTAAAACTACACTAACAGAAAAGTTATTACTTTTTGGTGGAGCAATAAAAGAAGCTGGCGCTGTAAAAAACAATAAAATCAAAAAAGGAGCAACTTCCGATTTTATGGAAATTGAACGTCAGCGTGGAATTTCTGTGGCTACTTCTGTATTGGCTTTTATCTACAAAGACAAAAAAATAAACATCTTAGACACGCCTGGTCACAAAGATTTTGCTGAAGATACGTTTAGAACATTAACCGCTGTAGACAGTGTTATTGTTGTTATTGATGTTGCAAAAGGGGTAGAACCTCAAACAGAAAAACTAGTTGAAGTTTGTAGAATGCGAAACATCCCTATGTTAGTTTTCATCAATAAATTAGATAGAGAAGGTAAAGATGCTTTTGATTTATTAGATGAAGTAGAACAAAAATTAGGATTGCGAGTTACACCTATGAGTTTTCCAATCGGAATGGGTTACGACTTTAAAGGAATTTATAATATTTGGGAAAAGAAAATCAATTTATTTTCTGGTGATAACAAAACAAAAATCACAAAAGGAATTGAATTTGACGATGTTTCAAATCCGAAATTAGATACAATAATTGGAGAAAAAGCTGCTGAAATACTTCGTGAAGAGCTAGAATTAATTGATGAAGTCTATCCTAAATTTGACCAAGAAGAATACTTGAACGGAAAGCTTCAGCCAGTATTTTTTGGGTCGGCATTAAATAATTTTGGAGTCAAAGAATTGTTAGATGCTTTTATTGAAATTGCTCCTACTCCACAACCTAAAAAAGCTGAAGAGCGTTTGGTTGATTCTAAAGAAGAAAGTTTAACTGGATTTATATTTAAAATCCACGCCAACATGGATCCAAAACATAGAGACAGATTGGCTTTTCTAAAAATTGTTTCAGGTGTATTCAAAAGAAATGTGCCTTATTTACATGTTCGAAATGGTAAAAAAGTAAAGTTTTCTAGTCCAAATGCATTTTTTGCAGAGAAAAAAGAAATTGTAGAAGAATCATTTCCAGGAGATATTGTTGGATTGCACGATACTGGGAATTTTAAAATTGGAGATACACTTACAGAAGGAGAAATCTTAAACTTTAAAGGAATTCCGAGTTTTTCTCCAGAACACTTTCGTTATGTAAATAATGCAGATCCAATGAAATCAAAACAATTATTCAAAGGTTTAGATCAATTAATGGATGAAGGTGTTGCGCAATTATTTACGTTAGATATGAACGGACGAAAAGTGATTGGAACTGTTGGTGCACTACAATATGAAGTTATACAATACAGGTTAGAACATGAGTACGGAGCAACATGTACTTACGAAAATCTACAAGTACACAAAGCATGTTGGGTAGAACCAGAAGATCCTAAAAATGAAGAATTTAAAGAATTTAAACGTGTGAAACAACGATATTTAGCTAAAGATAAACAAGGTCAATTGGTGTTTTTAGCAGATTCAGCTTTTACAATTCAAATGACACAGAGCAAATATCCTTCAGTGAAATTGCATTTTGTAAGCGAATACAAATAAGAAGATGGTAGAAGCAAATAGCAAAAAGCAAGACGAATTGACGAATAAAATGAAGCAATCTTTTTTTAAAAAGGAAAAAGGGTTTTATAATGCTTTTCTTTTTTCTCTTCTCTTTCTTCTTTTTTCTACATTATCTTTCTCTCAAGAAAATATTGCTACTTTAAAAGGAACAGCATTAAAGAACTCTATTCGATTAAACTTTATTCCTGTTCAAATGCCTACAGATTTTGATCCAAGATTAAAGTCTACCATGGGAATGATGGGTTTACATTATAAAGTTCCTATCAATAATTGGTTGTATGGAGGCGTTGGAATGTATGCTGCTATTACTGGTGATCAAGGTGGATTATTTACATTAGGAGCAGAATTAGGGCTTCAGAAAAAATTATTTACTGATTTCTACTTAGATGCCAATTTTCATTTTGGCGGCGGCGGCGGTTATCGCTACTTAATTAATGATGGTGCTTTTATAAATCCAAATATTGGAATTAGCTACAAACAGGAAAAATACAATATAGGAATTCAATACAGTCATGTGAATTTTTATACTGGAGAAATTAAAAGTAATTCGGTTTCATTTTTTATTGAAATTCCAAGTACATTACGTTTTACAGAGTATCAAAATGCACAAAAAGAATTTATAGCATCAAATTTATCTGATACTAATTTCTGGAAAAAACCAGTGGTAAAAAACGTACAGCAAGTTCGTTTCGATTTCTTTAAACCAATTGGAAATTCTAGAAAAGATGATTCCAATAATCAAGAACCGATAACAGAAACTTTATATGTTTTGGGTTTTGAATATCAAAAATACATTAGCGATAACACCTTTTTATTCACCCATGCAGATGCCATTTATAAAGGATTACGTGCCGGATTTATGGATTTGTTTTTTGGCGTTGGATATCATCC
>JBLHOD010000185.1:0-3845 GCA_047622545.1 Polaribacter sp.
CAAATGAGAATGTAGAAATTACACATGTTCATTTAAATGATCATACAGTTGCTGGTATTAGAATAAAAAATAAAAACTGTTTTTCAGTTCAGTATCATCCTGAAGCAAGTCCTGGACCACACGATGCTGAATATTTATTCGATCAATTTATAGAAAATATTAAAAAGTAAATTACACTTTCCGCGTCAATCGGGAATTTAATATAAAAAAGAAAAAATGAGTATTATAATAAACATACATGCACGTCAAATTTTCGATTCTAGAGGAAATCCAACAGTTGAAGTAGATGTTATAACAGAAAATGGTGTTTTAGGGAGAGCTGCGGTTCCTTCAGGAGCATCTACAGGAGAACATGAAGCGGTCGAATTAAGAGATGGCGGAAAAGCATACATGGGAAAAGGTGTTTTAAAAGCAGTTTCTAATGTAAATCAAATTATAGCACAAGAATTGCTAGGGACTTCTGTTTTTGAACAAAACTTAATAGATAAAACAATGATTGATTTAGATGGGACACCAAATAAATCAGTTTTAGGAGCAAACGCGATTTTAGGAGTTTCTTTAGCAGCAGCAAAAGCAGCAGCAAATGAATTAGGAATGCCTTTATATCGTTATGTTGGTGGAGTTTCTGCGAATACATTGCCCGTTCCGATGATGAATATTATTAATGGAGGTTCTCATTCAGATGCGCCGATTGCATTTCAAGAATTTATGATTGTACCAGTAAAAGCAGAAAACTTTACACAAGCAATGCAAATGGGTTCAGAGATTTTTCATCATTTAAAAAAGGTTTTGCACAACAGAAATTTAAGTACAGCTGTTGGTGATGAAGGAGGTTTTGCACCAGATTTAGAAGGTACAGAAGACGCTATAGAAACCATTGAATTGGCAGTTAAAAACGCTGGTTATTCTTTTGGAGACGAAATTATGATCGCTTTAGATTGTGCTGCAGCAGAATTTTATGTAGATGGAAAATATGATTATTCAAAATTTGAAGGTAAAACAGGTACAATAAGAACGAGCCAAGAACAAGCAGATTATTTAGCTGAATTGGTAGAAAAATATCCAATTATTTCTATTGAAGACGGAATGGATGAAAACGATTGGGATGGGTGGAAATATTTAACTGATAAAGTTGGAGAAAAAGTGCAACTAGTTGGAGATGATTTATTTGTAACCAATGTAGAGCGTTTGTCTAGAGGAGTTGAAAACGGAATCGCAAATTCTATTTTGATTAAAGTAAACCAAATTGGTACATTATCAGAAACTATTTCTGCTGTAAATATGGCTCATAATGCCGGTTATACTTCAGTAATGTCTCATAGGTCTGGAGAAACAGAAGACACTACAATTGCAGATTTAGCCGTTGCGTTAAATTGTGGTCAAATTAAAACAGGTTCAGCTTCTCGATCAGACAGAATGGCTAAGTACAATCAGTTATTAAGAATTGAAGAAGAGTTAGGAAGCACAGCTTATTTTCCAAAAGAGAAAGCTTTTAAAATAAAATAAAATAGGTTTAATAAATAGTAAAAACCTTATAATTAATTTTATAAGGTTTTTTTATGCCAAAAATAGGTTAAATCTATGTTTCAATGTAAAAATTCTATCTAAGTTGACTTTCAAAATCTTTGAAAAATTGGTATCTTCGCAATTCACTTCATAATTAAAACAAGATAGAAATAATGTCAGATAAAGCTACTTTAAAAATAGATGGACAAGAATTTGATTTTCCTTTAATTAAAGGAACAGAAAATGAAACAGCAATCGATATTAAAGAATTGAGAGCCGTTACTGGCGGAGTTATTACAATTGACCCAGGATATAAAAATACGGGTTCTTGTGAAAGTGAAATAACCTTTTTAGATGGAGAAAAAGGAATTTTAAGATATAGAGGATATTCTATTGAAGAATTAGCTGAAAAAGCAGATTTTTTAGAAGTTGCATATTTATTAATTTTTGGAGAATTGCCAACTTCAGAGCAATTAAAAAAGTTTCAAGAAGATATTTGCACGCAGTCTTTAGTAGATGAAGATATAAGAAAGATAGTGGATGCTTTTCCTAAATCCGCACACCCAATGGGAGTAATTTCTTCATTAACTTCAGCCTTAACAGCATTTAATCCTTCTTCTGTAAATGTAGATTCAGAAGAAGATATGTATAAAGCAATTGTTAAAATATTAGGTAAATTCCCTGTGTTAGTAGCTTGGACGATGCGTAAAAAACAAGGGCTTCCCTTAGATTATGGTGATTGTAATTTAGATTATGTAGAAAACACCTACAAAATGATGTTTAAACAGCCAAACAAAGAATATTTTACAAATAAAGTTGTTGTGAATGCTTTAAATAAATTATTAATTCTACATGCAGATCACGAGCAAAACTGTTCTACATCTACAGTTAGAATTGCTGGTTCATCTCATGCTGGATTATTCGCTTCATTATCTGCAGGAATTTCTGCACTTTGGGGACCATTACATGGTGGTGCAAACCAAGCAGTTTTAGAAATGCTAGAAGCAATTAAAGAAGATGGAGGTGACACCAAAAAATACATGGCTAAAGCTAAAGATAAGAATGATCCTTTTCGTTTAATGGGATTTGGACATAGAGTTTATAAAAATTTCGATCCAAGAGCTAAAATTATTAAATCAGCAGCGGATGAAGTTTTAAATGATTTAGGTGTTGATGACCCTATTTTAGAAATTGCAAAAGGATTAGAGCAAGAAGCATTAAATGACCCATATTTTGTAGAAAGAAAATTATATCCAAATGTAGATTTCTATTCAGGAATTATTTATCGCGCTATGGGAATTCCAGTAGAAATGTTTACCGTAATGTTTGCTTTAGGTAGATTACCAGGTTGGATTGCACAATGGAAAGAAATGCGCTTAGGTAAAGAACCTATTGGAAGGCCAAGGCAGATTTATACAGGAGAAAACTTAAGAAGTTTTAAAACGATTGATAAAAGATAAACCCCCATTTATAGCATGTTAAATTCAATAAAAATAATTAAAAATAGATCTGATCTTGGAGCAGGAACAAGAGGTTCTGATATGGGAATTGATGCCATAGAGATTGCTGCAATTAATAAGAATAATAATTATTTTGATCAGTATGAATTTACTGATATATCTACTGCAAACGAATCTATTTATAATAAAGTAAAAAATTCTTTTGCAATACGGATCGGTAGTGTATTAACGCAATGTACAAGGCTTAGTAATCAAGTAAAAGTTACTTTACAAGAAAAAAAATTTCCGATTGTGTTGTCTGGAGATCATTCTTCTGCTTTAGGTACAATTAGTGGCGTAAAAGCTGCTTACTCAAAACAAACTGTTGGAGTAGTTTGGATTGATGCACATTCAGATATCCATTCGCCTTATACTTCTCCTTCTGGGAATATTCATGGAATGCCATTAGCAGCAGCATTATCTAATGATAATCTTGATTTTCAAATTAATGAAGTGAGTAGAGAAACTTCAGATTTATGGGAAAGAATGAAAAATATAGGTGTTCGTGAGCCAAAAGTAGCTGCCGAAAATATCGTGTATTTTGGAGTTAGAGATGCAGAACAACCAGAATTGAAACAAATAGAAAACCTTAAAATAAAAAATTATACAGTTTCAGAAACTCGTTTTCGTGGACTAGAAAAATGTATAAACGAAGCCATCGATAAATTATCTAATTGTGATGTTATTTATATTTCTTTTGATGTAGATTCTATGGACTGTGATATGGTTTCTTATGGAACAGGAACGCCTGTTAAAAAAGGATTTGACCAAGAAGAAGTAACACAAATAATGAATCAAATTATTGAAACAAAAAAAGTAGTTTGTGTAGAATTTGTAGAG
>JBLHOD010000186.1:0-3832 GCA_047622545.1 Polaribacter sp.
TTATTCCGATTTGCACGTTTTGCTATCTATGCTTTGGCCATTTTTCATATACTAGATTAGAGACATTCTCTAATAATTATTTTACTAAAGACTAAATACCTAGTACTAATAACTTATTTTTGTTCTATGGGATTAACAAACAACGATATTTTTAAAAAACTACGTGTAGCTCACAAATTTAGAGATACAGATATTATAGACATTTGTAAATTGGTAGATTTCAAGGTTTCTAAGGGCGAATTAGGTGCGTTTTTTAGAAATGAAGAACATTCAAAATACATGGAATGTGGCGATCAAATTTTACGTAATTTTTTAAATGGTTTGGTAATACATTTGCGCGGACCTATGCCTGCAAAAGGAGAAAAAATTCAGCCAAAAACCAAACCAAATGATACTAAATAATAGTTTAAAGAGTAGTGTATTTACACTTACTCTAGCAATATTCGTTTCTTGTAACCCAGAACCAAAAGTTCCTGCAGATTCTTTTACAGTTAGCGGAACCATAAAAGGGCTGGACACTAAATATATGTCTAGAAGTGTTTCCGATAGCTCAGGAAAAAGAACTACAGATTCTATTTTTGTAGAAAACGGAACCTTTACCTACACTGCAAAAATTAACAACGCAGAGCATATTATTTTTTGGCCCAATGTAGAAAGTACTATTAAAAGATCTGGAAGAGGATATTATCCTGTAAAATCTAGCCAGTTTGCATTTATAGCAAAACCAGGTGATAACATTGTCTTTAAAGGAGAAGTTACAGATTTCATCAATGCGTATCCATCAGGAACAAAAGGAAATGATGATTTAGCAAAAATAAACAGTAAAGTATTCCCTTTAATGAATACGTCTGTTAACTACTTATTAAAGAAAAATAAATTAGAAGAAGGTGATTCTAGAATTAAAATTATTACAGATTCTATTACTCAGTTAGATAACAAAGTTGTAAAACTAAAAACCGCCTTTGTAAAGAACAATCCAACTTCAGAAGCGGCAGTTTGGTATTTATCAGACATGATGGTTAGAAGCCAAGTTTCTAACAAAGATGCAGTTACAATCTTTAATAAATTTGATAAAAATTTAGAAAATTTCACATATTACAAAGAACTTGCTTCTAGAGTAAAAGGAATAGAATCTACCTTAATTGGTAAAACTGTTCCTGATTTTACAAGCAATAAAACGTTGGATGGTACAGATTTCACATTTAGTTCTTTACGAGGTAAATATATTTTGGTTGATTTCTGGGGGATTTGGTGTGGACCTTGTGTTGCAGAAATGCCAACCGTAAAAGAATACAGTAAAAAATATGCTGATAAATTAACCATTTTAGGAATTAACAGCGGAGATACAAAAGAGAAAATCAAAAATTTTGTAGAGAAAAATGATTATACTTGGCAACAAGTAATCTCTGGAAAAGACACAGACAACTTGGTCTTAAGATTTAATGTAGCAGGTTTCCCTACTAAGTTCATCATTGATCCAGAAGGAAAAATTCTATATCGCTTTTTAGGAAACTCTGAAGAGTCTTTTGCAAAATTAGACGAGTTACTAAAATAACAGAAGTTCAAAAAACATAAATCAATAAGCTATCAAATTCAATTTTGATAGCTTATTTTTTTATTCCTAAAGGAGCATAAATTCGAATTGCATTTTTCAATATATCTTCCTTATTCAACGTCATTTTTTTAAGTTGTTGCGTTGCAAATAATTTCATTTCTGTTGTGTAATACTTGCTGTTTGGCTTTTCAGAAGCTCCGAAGGTATTTACACTTTCAATCTCTACTCCATTTTCTCCAAATCGTACCAATTCAATATATGATTCTCCTGCAAAAGCTTTGTAAGTTCCGTCTGTATGCTCTTTACTGTATATCGCCGCCAACACATCTGGCATCCCTGCCATTGGTAAATTTACATCGCCTCTAATTAAACGCTGTACTTTTTTTAATGGTACTTTCAACGAACCATATTTGTCTAATAACTCTTTTTTTGCTTTTCTAATTCCTGTTACACAATCTTCTTCTGTAATGGTTCCATATCTAACATTTCTTCCAGATTCAGTTCTAATCCGGTCTATTTCTAACCAAGAAATAATAAACAAGGCTGCTGTTGTATTTTCTAAATCAGATTTTCTGTTCCAATTGGTTAATTGAGTAATCGCATCAGAAATATCTGGATATTTATCAGCATCTAAATGCATTAAATCTTCTAAGTTGATGGCTTTTGGAGTCATCATTTTAGCTGGATATTGATTGTCGTATTTAATCCGTTTAAAATCGTCATAAGACAAACGATCGTATTGATAAATTAATTCTAAAAAACGAGAACTTCTGTTGTTTTCTAATCCTTTAGATTGATAACCCATTACTTTATTTAAAGTTGTCTCTTTAAAATTAGAGAACGAATCTGCTGCAGAATATGGCGTGTTATTGGTATTAAAAACCCAACCACCTTTTGGATTTAACACTTGCGGCAAACTATCAACTGAAATGGTTTCTGTTCCCCACAACGTTTCAGAAGTATTTCCTGGTAAAATTCCGCTCCAATCGTATTTCGGATTTCTATACGGAAAACCTCCATTACTTAAAAAGTAGATATTATCTTCTTTGTCTGCATACACAAAATTCAATGTAGAAATTCCGCGAATTTCAATAGCTTTTTTAAACTCAGTAAAGTTGCTGGCTTTGTTCATTTCGTACCATTGTTCAGCCATTTTTATAGAACGACCAACCACAAAATTCCATGCAAAAACACCTTGCTCTGTTTTAAAAGTTGGACCGTACTTACTTTCGTAAATAGTTTTACTAATTGGAAATTTTATAGGACCTGCTAATTTAAACCAAGATGTATATTTCTTTTCTTTTAGCTCTAACCATTTTCCATCAAATTTATATTGATTGTCATTTTCTGGATTCATTTCTAATTGATAGACATCAGAGAAATCTGCGTGATTTACCGTATGCGCCCAAGCCAAGTTTTCATTGGCTCCATGAAAAATACAAATTCCGCCTGCAAACGTTCCGCCTAAAATATTCATGCCTTCATCAGAAACTAAATGTGCCTCATACCAAGAATACCAACCTTCTAATGGTTGATGCGAATTGATTGCTAAATACGTTTTATTGTCTGTCGTTTTTCGTTTAGAAATAGCAATTCCGTTTGAACCTTTTGGTACATCAGAATTTAAGTCTTTTAAAATAGTTCCGTTTAAAATTTTTGCTAAATCTTGCCCAGCATGCGAAACTTCTAAATTGCCTAATAAATACCCAACAATTACATCTTGTCCAGTAATTGGAAACAAATCATCTAGCATTACTTCTTCTGGATGTAATGTTGCGTAGGCATTTACGCCAGCAACAAAACTCTCTAAATAGATTTTAAATTTCCCTGTAACATCCTGCTCATATTTCGCTTTTGCAATTTCTTGTAAACCCATAAATTTGATTCCGAAATCGGCAATCAACCCCTCTTTTCCTTTTATTTCTCCTAACATTCCTTTGCAAGCAGCCATGAGCTCTTGCAAGGTTATAAACTGATCTTCGCATTGTGCCCAAGCCAAACCATACGCAACTTCTGCATCTGTTTTTGCAAAAATATGCGGAACGCCATAAGTATCTCTTGCTATTTTAATATTCTGCAGTGCTACAAATTCTGGTTTAGAAGTACAACTTGCCAACAATACAGCAACAAAAAGGAATACAATTTTCATAAAAAAGGTTTTTTGTAAATATAAGGAGTTTGAAGTATTTGATCTGATTCTAAAATGATTTTCGGTAACTTCGCTTCTTGTACTGAACTTGTTTCAGTATTGAAACGTTCAATATTATTAACGTTAAT
>JBLHOD010000187.1:0-3831 GCA_047622545.1 Polaribacter sp.
ATTTAAAAGTGATTTTTATACCTTAAATTTAGAACGGAACAAAATTATGTACATGCCTACAATTTGGACAATTGTTCATGAAATTGATGAAGAAAGTCCGTTGTTTAAATATACAAAAGATGAAATAAAAAACTTAGACGCACATTTATATTTGCTAATCAATTATCATGAAGAGTCTTTTTCTCAAAAAGTATATCAAATTTACACCTACGATTTCGAGGATTTATTATTGGATGTAAAATATGTGTCTTCTTCTACTTTTGATCAAGAAGGTTAAACGGTTTTAGACCATCATAAATTGAGCACGATCGAAAAATTAAATATTTAATTTCCAAATATAAATCGGATTGCTACAAATACGGCAATGATTAATCCGCCATAAATAGCTACTTTTTTGCCAGCATTTTTGTAATAACGGGCATGATTTTGGCCATCTGCTTTGTAACTCCAAACAAGTAGTGCTCCAAAAGCAAGCACAAAGAAAATAATAAAAATGATTCTTCCTGTAGTAAAATATGCACCTAAAAACATAGCTTTTATCCTTTTATAAGTTTTGAATTATTAGATTTTATGAAGTTTCTAAGTATCATAAAATTTCTATATATTGTTAATCGCAAAATTACAAATTAAATGAAGAACGCCATCGTTTTTGGAGCAACTTCTGGTATCGGAAAATCAGTAACCAGAATTTTAATAAAAGAAGGTTATAAAGTTGCAATTACCGGAAGAAGATTAGAAAAATTAGAGGAACTAAAAAAGGAATTTCCAGATCAAATTTTGGTAAAACAAAATGACATTCAGCAAATAGAAGATGTTGAAAAAGTATTTAACGAAATTGTTTTGGAATTTAAAACAATAGATTTAGTTATACAATCATCTGGCGTTGGTTTTGTAAACCCGAAGCTAGATTGGGATAAGGAACAACAAACAATTTTAACTAATGTTTTAGGGGTCACAAAATTATATATTTTGGCCTATAAGCTTTTTAAAGAACAACAATTTGGACATTTGGTAGGTATTTCATCTATTGCATCGATAAGAGGAAGTAGGGCGGCACCAGATTATTTTGCTTCAAAAGCCTATCAGAAATCGTATTTAGAAGGATTGTATATCAAAACGAAATCTATCAAATCAAAAAAGGTTTTTATAACTGATATTCGTCCAGGATTCGTAGACACACCAATGGCCTTGGGCGATCAATTATTTTGGATGGTGCCTTTAGAAAAAGCAGCAATTCAAATTTATTCGGCAATCAAAAAGAAAAAAAGAGTTGCCTATATTTCGAAACGATGGCAATTAATTGCCTGGGTTTTAAAAATTGTGCCGGCTTGGATATTAAAAAAAATGATGTAGTTGGCAGTAATCAATAATCAGTGAGCATTTAGTAATTACCGGAGAGAGTTGCTGGACCTTATATTAAATAAAATGTTAGTTTTAGAGGTCACGCTTTTAGGAGTGATTGTAGCGATAAACATATTAAACCAAAATAAATAATGAAAAGTAAAATAGCAGCAGTTACCAAATTTCACACAGCATTTAAATTAAATATGAATAGCAAACCAATAGCAGATATTGGTGAAGATCGGAATTTACTTCGATTTAATTTGATGAAAGAAGAAAATGAAGAATATTTAGAAGCTGCGAATAATAATGATTTAATTGAGGTTGCAGATGCTTTGGGAGACATGCTTTATATTTTATGTGGCACAATTATAGAACACGGAATGCAAGATAAAATTGAGGAAGTTTTTAATGAAATTCAGAAAAGTAATATGAGTAAATTAGGCGATGATGGCAAACCAATTTACAGAGAAGATGGTAAAGTTTTAAAAGGCTCCAATTATTTTAAACCAAATATTGCTCATATTTTAGAGAAGTAATTCTTAAAATCTGTCAAGAAATAAAAATAAATAGGGAGGCGATTACCACCTCCCATTTAATTAAATTGTTTCAACAAAATTTAAAAATACTTTTTTATGATGCTCAAGATCTAAATTAGGTGAAAGTGATGCACGGATAATATAATCTTTATCTCCTTCTTTAGTTGTTCCTTGAGTAGATGTTGCGGGTATTGTCCAATAACAGCCTTTTAACTGTCCGTAGCTCACGCAGTACTTACTTTCATCAGGGATTTCTGTAATCATTAAATTGATTAACTTTAAATTTAAAGCTCTCTTATTTGCTTCTTTTTCTTCATCTGTAGCTCCTTTAGTAGGCAAGTCTAATGAGAATACAGAAGGTGTAAATCCTTGTGATGCCAACTCTTCTGAAACAAAATTTATTTTAGCAGATGGTAAAGTTTCGTTTATAAAGTTTACAAACTCTCGGGTGTTTTTATAAGCATCAATAATTCTTTGATTCATTGACGGCAATTGTTTTGCCAATATTTCATATTGAAGGTTTGTAGCTTCGTTATCGCAAAGATTTAGGTGTAATTCAATCTTTGTCATTAAAGCATCTGTTTTTTTATTTCCAACGCAATAACCAGCAGTACATTCCCCTCCACTTGGAAATTTAGATCCACTAGCATAGGAAATCGCTCGCACTGTTGAGAGTATTTTACCTTCACCTAAAAAGAGAAAATTAGGACAAAATGTTTGATCTAAAATAAATACCGGATCAATTGCTAGTTCACCGTTTGCTGTTTTACGGGACACGCTTAAAGCTTCTTTTAACTTTATAAGATCAGGAACTTCAACTCTTGGATTTGTTGGGATTTCGGCAATAATGTAAGGAATCGCATCCTCATTTGCAATTTTATCTAGAACGGTATGTATGCTTTTTACCATGTCATTATCGCCATCTACAGGTAAATCGACAACTTCAACAGTATTAATACAAGCAGCAACTCGTCTTGCTTGGTCATTTGTACCTCCATAACAATTTGGAGGAACAATAAATTTTATAGCCTTCCCTTTATGATTTTCTTGCGCATGATGAATTAATCCCATCATAATTGCGTATTGAATAGACAGTCCGCTAGACGCAACCAATGGCTTTGCAATGGTGCCAGTAACGTCTTTAATTGAATTTAAGACAGCTATTTTGTTTATCTCGTTATTACTTTTTTGATTTTCAAAAGTTGTTTGTACTATTAATGAATTTAAGGCAACAAGACAATTGTTAGGCGTCATTGCAATGGTTTCTCGTCTTCTTACGTGTTGGATATCTGAGATATAGGTCTCATTTTGGTTGCCATTTACTACTAAGACACTTCCTAAATGCGAATGTACATTGATAAAAAAGTCAATATTTAGAACTGTATTAATACTACTAATTTTATCTTGGTGTGAAATTAAAATAGTACTGCCGTTAAACTTAGAAATGGTATCTAATTCCTCAACTTTATCTAACTCAAATTTATACCCATAAACGTCTTTCACTATTTCAGCATCAAAAAATGCAGGTAATTTACCTGTATAAAGGATTCTAGTATTTTTATGATTTAATAAATTTTTTCTTAAAATTGCCAAAATCGGAATTGTCTTTGAAGAAAAGCTTATTACATTTTCTGATTTTAGATGGTTTAATTTAGCAATTCCCCATTCTAATACACAAGATAAAGGATGTCCTAACCGAATATAATCATATGCTGTAGGTAATTCCTTTAATTCGGATGATTCAGAATTATTGGCCTGAAAGAGTCTTTCAAACTGATCTAGGAATTGAGTTTTAGCCAACCTTTCATCATAAATATCAAGTCGATGAGTTGTTATGTTTAGCCAACTGGTTGGCATATTTTCTAATACATCTTTAATATAATCTAATACACTTTTGTCTTCCATAAATTCCATCTTTAGATAGATTGGTAAGATACATAAATTAGATTTT
>JBLHOD010000188.1:0-3807 GCA_047622545.1 Polaribacter sp.
AAGAGGATATACTGCTTGGGATCCAACATCACCAGCATTTATATACGGAACAACGTTGTGTATTCCCACAATATTTGTTGCATATACAGGAGAAGCATTAGATAATAAAGCACCATTATTAAGAGCGTTACAAGCGATAGATACAGCAGCAACTGCAGTTTGTAAATATTTTGATAAAAATGTTACGAAAGTAAATGCATCTTTAGGTTGGGAACAAGAATATTTTTTAATTGATTCTGCGCTAGCAATTTCTAGACCAGATATCAATTTAACTGGAAGAACTTTATTAGGGCATTCACCAGCAAAAGGACAACAATTGGACGATCATTATTTTGGTTCTATTCCGCGTAGAGTAATGAGTTACATGCGCGATTTAGAACAAGAATGTATGTTGTTGGGGATTCCTGTTAAAACACGACATAATGAAGTAGCACCTAATCAATATGAATTAGCGCCAATTTATGAAGAAGCAAATTTAGCGGTTGATCACAATTCATTATTAATGGATGTGATGGAGAAAGTGGCACAAAAACATAAGTTTAGAGTGTTGTTTCATGAGAAGCCATTTGCTGGAATTAATGGTTCAGGAAAACATAATAATTGGTCTTTGGCTACAAATACAGGAATTAATTTATTAAGTCCAGGAAAAACGCCGATGAAAAATTTACAATTCTTAACGTTTTTTGTAAATACAATTAAAGCTGTTCATGACTATGAGGAATTAGTTAGAGCTTCGATTGCATCTGCAAGTAATGATCACCGATTAGGAGCAAATGAAGCACCGCCAGCAATTATTTCTGTATTTATTGGTTCTCAATTGTCAGCAGTTTTGGATGAATTAGAAAATGTAACAAAAGGAAAATTATCACCTGAAGAAAAAACAGATTTAAAATTAAATATTGTCGGTAAAATCCCTGAAATATTATTGGATAATACGGATAGAAATAGAACGTCTCCATTTGCATTTACAGGAAATAAATTCGAGTTAAGAGCAGTGGGTTCTTGGGCAAACTGCGCTGTCTCAATGACAACGTTGAATACCATTATTGCAAAGCAATTAAAAGATTTTAAAATAGAAGTAGATGCCTTAATTGAGGATAAAAAATTAACGAAAGACGAAGCAATCTTTAATGTGTTAAGAGAATATATAAAAGCATCAAAGAAAATACGTTTTGAAGGAAATGGTTACGGAAAAGAATGGGAAGTAGAAGCTGAGAAGCGAGGATTGAGCAATAATAAAACGACGCCAGAAGCTTTAAAAGCTAAAATTACTAAAAAAACAATTTCGCTTTTTGAGGAAATGGGTGTCATGAGTAAAGTTGAAGTTGAAGCGCGTCATGAAATTGAGTTGGAAGAATACATTTTAAGAATTCAGATCGAAGGAAGAGTTTTAGGAGATATTGCTAGAAATCATATTATTCCGACAGCAATCAAATATCAAAATACGTTGATAGAAAATGTTAGTGGATTGAAAAATATTTTTGGTGATGAATTTGAAGTTCATGCAAAAGAACAAATTGATTTGATAAAAAAAATATCAACACATATTGCAGGAATTAATTCTAAAGTTGAAGCAATGATTGAAGAACGAAAAAAAGCAAATATACTACATGGACAAAAAGCGGCAGATGCTTATTGTAATATTGTGAAACCATATTTTGATGAAATCCGTTATCATTGCGATAAATTAGAATTAATGGTTGATGATGAGCTTTGGCCATTAGCAAAATATAGAGAGTTATTATTTACACGATAAATTAAAAATTAAATCCCGCTAAAGCGGAATTTTTTACTCACAAAAAAGTAAATTTGCAGCAACAATAACACAACAACATGAGTCAAGAAGTTTCTAAACGATATGCGCAACGCGGAGTTTCTGCATCTAAAGAGGATGTTCATAATGCAATTAAGAACATTGATAAAGGATTATTTCCAAAAGCATTTTGTAAAATCGTTCCAGATTATTTAACAAACGATGACGACTATTGTTTGATTATGCATGCGGATGGAGCAGGAACAAAATCTTCATTGGCTTATATGTATTGGAAAGAAACTGGAGATATTTCTGTTTGGAAAGGAATTGCTCAAGATGCGTTAATTATGAATATTGACGATTTATTATGTGTTGGTGCAACAGATAATATCATGTTGTCATCTACAATTGGACGAAATAAAAGTAAAATTACTGGTGAAGTGTTGTCGGCAATTATCAACGGAACTGAAGAGTTAATTGAAGACCTAAAAGGGTTTGGTGTTACGATTCATTCAACTGGTGGAGAAACTGCTGATGTTGGTGATTTAGTGAGAACAATTATTGTTGATTCTACAGTTACAGCTCGTATGAAACGAACTGATGTTATTGATAACGCAAATATAAAAGCTGGTGATGTTATTGTCGGTTTGGAATCGTTTGGTCAATCAACTTATGAAACAGAGTATAATGGGGGAATGGGTTCTAACGGATTAACTTCTGCAAGACACGATGTTTTTGATAGTTATTTAGCCAAAAAATATCCAGAAAGTTTTGATGCTGCTGTTCCTGCGGATTTAGTGTATTCGGGAAAAACAAAATTAACAGATAAAGTTGAAAATTCTCCAATTGATGCAGGGAAGTTAGTCTTGTCTCCAACGAGAACCTATGCGCCAATAATCAAAGAAATCTTATCAAAATTTAATTCTGATACAATTCACGGAATGATTCATTGTTCTGGTGGAGCGCAAACAAAAATTTTACATTTTGTAGATAATTTACATATTGTAAAAGATAATATGTTTCCAATTCCGCCTTTATTTAAATTGATACAAGAACAATCGAAAACAGATTGGAAAGAAATGTATCAAGTTTTTAATTGCGGGCACAGAATGGAAATCTATGTTTCTCCAGAAATTGCAGAAGACATTATTGATATTTCAAAATCATACAATGTAAATGCTCAGATTGTTGGTAGCGTTGAGGCTTTTCATTCTGATGAAAATCAGAACCAAACTAAAAAACTCACCATTAAAAGTGAGTTTGGAATTTTTGAATATTAATTTCTTTCTATAGACTTTTGTCTTTTTTAATTTCCGACAAAATAAGATGTGTCATTGTGTCTCCATAGCTAATCAATTTATCTATAAATTGCTGTAAATGAAGCTGATCTTTTAGAGCAGCGCGAATATGTATGTTTTGAGAGCCAGTGATTCTGTATGCTTCTTTTATCTCTGAAAACTGATTTACATCCGTAATAAATAACTTCATTTTTCCGCTAAATAACTTTAGAATGATAATAACCTCTAGTCCAAAGCCGAGTTTAGAATAATCGACATGTAATGAATAGGCTTTAATAACCTGAGCATCTTCAAGTTTTTGAACACGTTCTCTCACAGAAGATGGTGAGAGGTGAATCTTTCTTCCAATATCTGCAAAAGAAGCTCTTGAATTTTGTTTTAATTCATTGATTATTTTGATATCTATGTGATCTACCATTGATTTTAGTTTTTTAGATGTAAAAATACATTTTATTGTTAAAATAAATTCATTTACTTGATTGAATCAATTTTATGAATTATAAATCTATAGTTAGTTTTGCCTCATTAATTAATACAAATATTATTAATAATGAGTGTTACAATTTTATTGGTTGTTGGTTTGGGTATTTTTCTTGGTTTTTTTATTCAAACTTTAATAGGGTTTGCAGGTGCTTTAATTGCGCTGCCTATTTTGTTGCTTGCAGTTGGCTTAAAAGATGCTATTGCTTATATTTCTATATTTTATTTTTATTCGAGTATTTATTTTATTACAAAAGAATGGAAAAATATAGATAA
>JBLHOD010000189.1:0-3773 GCA_047622545.1 Polaribacter sp.
AAAGAAGAAAAAAACATTGATATTCCAATTATGTTAAGTGGAACAATTACAGATGCTTCTGGCAGAACGTTGTCTGGACAAACAGCAGAAGCTTTTTTAATTTCAGTTTCTCATATTCCATTATTATCAGTCGGATTTAATTGTGCACTTGGAGCCAATTTGTTGCAGCCCCATTTAGAGGCAATTGCTAATAAAACAGATTTTGCAATTTCTGCGCATCCAAATGCGGGTTTACCAAATGCTTTTGGTGAGTATGATGAAACTCCAGAAGAAATGGGAGAACAAATTGAAGAATATTTAAAGAGAAATCTAATCAATATTATTGGTGGTTGTTGTGGTACCTCACCAGAACACATCAGGGTTATTGCAAATATTGCTGCTAAATATCAGCCAAGAAATTTTTCTAGCACTCCTGAAAAATTAAGAACCTTATAATAGAACGATGATGAAGCAAACTAAATACATGAAACTGTCAGGTTTAGAACCATTAATTTTAAACGAAAACAGCAATTTTATTAATGTAGGAGAACGTACAAATGTTGCAGGTTCTCGTAAGTTTTTAAGATTAGTGAAAAATGAACAGTATGATGAAGCTCTTGATATTGCTCGTCATCAAGTTGATGGAGGTGCACAAATTATTGATATAAATTTTGATGATGGACTGATTGAAGGAAAAGAAGCGATGGTTCGTTTTTTGAATTTGATAGCTGCAGAGCCAGATATTTGTAGAGTTCCAATTATGATTGATAGTTCTAAATGGGAAATTATTGAAGCTGGATTGCAAGTTGTACAAGGAAAATGTGTAGTAAATTCAATATCACTTAAAGAAGGTGAAGAAAAATTTATTTGGGAAGCGAAACAAATAAAACGTTACGGAGCTGCGGTTGTCGTGATGGCTTTTGATGAAACAGGGCAAGCAGATAATTTAGAACGTAGAATAGAAATAGCAAAACGTTCTTATGATGTGTTGGTCAACAAAGTTGGTTTTCCTTCAGAAGATATTATTTTCGATTTAAACATTTTTCCTGTAGCAACAGGAATGGATGAACATCGTAGAAATGCCATTGATTTTATTGAAGCTACACGTTGGGTAAGAAAAAATTTACCAAATGTAAGTGTTAGTGGAGGTGTGAGTAATGTGTCATTTTCGTTTAGGGGAAATGATGGTGTTCGTGAAGCGATGCACTCGGTATTTTTATATCACGCAATTCAAGCGGGTATGAATATGGGAATTGTAAATCCTGCTTTATTAGAAATATATGATGATATTCCGAAGGATCTATTAGAACATGTTGAAGATGTAATTCTTAATAGACGAGAAGATGCTACTGAACGTTTACTGGATTTTGCAGAAACAGTAAAAGGCTCAAAAGTAGAAAAAGGCTTGGATTTATCTTGGAGAGAAAATTCGCTTCAAGATCGAATAACACATGCTTTGGTTAAAGGAGTTGATGTTTTTATCATTGAAGATGTAGAAGCAGCAAGACAAGAATCGGAGAGCACTATTGAGGTTATTGAAGGGCATTTGATGATAGGCATGAATGTAGTAGGTGATTTGTTTGGTGCAGGAAAAATGTTTTTACCACAAGTTGTTAAATCTGCACGTGTAATGAAAAAAGCAGTTGGGTATTTAAACCCATTTATTGAAGCAGAAAAAGGAGATAAACAAGAACCAGTTGGTAAAATATTGATGGCAACTGTAAAAGGTGATGTGCATGATATTGGGAAAAACATTGTAAGTGTTGTATTGGCTTGTAATAATTATGAAATTGTTGATTTAGGTGTAATGGTTGCGCCAGAAAAAATTATTGAAACAGCCATTAAAGAACGTGTTGATGCAATTGGTTTATCTGGATTGATTACACCATCATTAGATGAAATGGTGTATTTGGCAAAAGAAATGCAACGTCAGGATTTTGAAGTACCTTTATTAATTGGAGGAGCAACAACTTCCAAAGCACACACAGCAGTAAAGATTGATACACAATATAAAAACGCTGTAGTTCATGTAAATGATGCTTCAAGAGCAGTAACGGTTGTTGGTGATTTATTAAATAAAAAATCATCAAATGAATATGTTACAAAATTGAAAAAAGACTATGATGAATTTCGAGTTAAGTTTTTAAAAAGAGGAAAAGAAAAGTCATACATTTCTATAAATGAAGCTCGTAAAAGAAAGTATAAAATTGATTGGAATACTTCAGAAATAAAGAAACCAAATGAGTTAGGAATTCAAACCTTAGAACAATTAAGTTTAAAAGAATTAGTACCATTTATAGATTGGAGTCCATTTTTTAGAAGTTGGGATTTACATGGGAAGTTTCCAGCTATTTTAACCGATAAGGTTGTTGGCGAACAAGCAACAATCATGTATGAAGAAGCGCAAGTAATGATAAAAGAAATCATTGCAAAACAACTCTTAAAACCCAAAGCTATTTTTGGATTGTTTGAAGCAAATTCTATAAATGATGATGATATTTCTATCCAAAAGAAAGGAAAAGAAATTGCGGTTTTTAGAACTTTACGTCAGCAATTAAAAAAACGTGAGGGGATTCCGAATCACGCATTGTCAGATTTTATCGCTCCGAAAGAATCAAACAGACAAGATTATATGGGTGCATTTAGTGTCGGTATCTTTGGAGCACAAGAATTAGCCGAAAGTTACCGAGCAAAAGAAGACGATTATAATGCAATAATGGCTCAAGCTATAGCAGATAGATTTGCAGAGGCTTTAGCTGAATATTTGCACAAACAAATTAGAACTAAACACTGGGGTTACGCAGTTAATGAGGATTTAACAAATGACGATTTAATCAAAGAGAGTTATAAAGGAGTTCGTCCAGCACCAGGTTACCCAGCATGTCCAGATCATTTAGAAAAAGAAACGATTTGGGAATTATTAAACGTAGAAGAAAAAATTGGAATACAACTTACAGAAAGTTTAGCAATGTGGCCAGCAGCAGCAGTTTCTGGTTATTATTTTGGGAATCCTGAAGCTAAATATTTTGGTGTTGGGAAAATCACTAATGATCAAGTTGAAGATTTCGCAAATAGAAAAGGAATTACAAAAGAGAAAGCAAGAAAATGGTTGCATCCAGCGATTGCTGATAATTAATATAAAATTATGAAAGTAACAGAACACATAAAAAAAGCAAACGGAAAAACATTATTTTCTTTTGAAATAGTTCCTCCGCAAAAAGGGAAAAACATTCAAGAATTATATAATAATATAGATCCTTTAATGGAGTTTAACCCTCCTTTTATTGATGTTACTACTTCAAGAGAAGAGCAGATTTATGTTAATAAAGAAGGATTATTTGATCGAAAAACTACAAGAATGCGTCCTGGAACTTTGGGTATTTGTGCAGCAATAAAGCATAAATATATTGTAGATACAGTTCCGCATGTATTGTGTGGAGGTTTTACTAAAGAAGAAACAGAATATTTATTGGTAGATTGTCATTATTTAGGAATAGATAACGTGATGGCACTACGTGGTGATGCAATGAGTCATCAAAAATATTTTGAAGCAACCAAAGGGGGGCATTTGTATGCTAAAGATTTAGTGAATCAAATTCAGAATTTAAATCAAGGAAACTATTTGCATGATATGTTAGTAGTAGAAGATAAATCTGATTTTTGTATTGGTGTTGCAGGTTATCCTGAAAAACATTTAGAAGCGCCATCAATGCAGTCAGATTTAAAAAGATTAAAAGAAAAAGTTGATGCTGGAGCAGATTACGTTGTTACTCAAATGTTTTTTGACAATCAAA
>JBLHOD010000190.1:0-3741 GCA_047622545.1 Polaribacter sp.
TTTCTTTTTTCTGTTACAGCTTGTAAAAGAAATGCTAAAAGCAAGCAAAAGGATTGCGATTACTTTTGTGTTTACGATTTTTTTCATGATACGTACGTTTTAGATTAATAATTAAGGTTAATCAAATCTAGTATCAGAAAGGGGTTATTTTGGCTGGCTTTTAGAATTCGTAAGGATGTAATTAGAATTCGTAAGAATACAAGTTTTTATTTATTATAAACAACCAGTTTTGTAGGATTTTTAATTGTGGTTTCATCTGCAAAATACAAAATATATTGTTCTACTTTTTTGGCAACTCTTGGTTGTGGATAGAGTAAGACTTTGTTTATATCTCCAGCCCATTCATTCAAATAAAGTACTGTCATGTGTTCGTTTGTTCTGTAATATTTCTGTACGTTTTTTGGGAGTTTGTCTTTTAAAGAATCATCAATCTGAACGTAGTAATAATCTAATTTAGAAGTAAAAAAACTGAATGATAACAAATGATCCCAGCCGCCGAATATATTGCTAAAAGGCAAGATAAACGTAAAGATAAAAATCAATCCTTTTTGATTGGAAATAGAATTAGTAAATATCTCTGTAAAAGAAGTTGTTTTTAAAGTCCAAAAGATAATCAAGACGCTTAAAATGTTTTGTACATTCCAAGGAATTACATTAAAACCGTATCCTAAATACAACAACATTATAAGAATAATAGAATGCATTATTACAATACCGTAAATTCCTGCTTTTCTTGTTTTGTTTGATAAAATTAGAACTCCTAAAATTGCTTCTAACCAAGGAACTGCATAGGTAAATGCTAATAATATACTTTCTGGAATAAAACTAAAGTGTTTTGTTAGTGCGTGCATCCATTGTCCATAAAATATAGGATTTAATTTATGAATTCCACTCCAAAAATAAGTCGCAATAAAAATAAGAATAATTGTAAATAACACTTTTCTAGCATCCGTATTTTTCGGATAAATTACAATAGCTAACAAGGTCAAAAAGCTTTGATAAAAATAAGGTTGCAATCTATTTTGATCTACACAGCTTAAGTAGATGTATAACCCTATTACAAACCATCCTAATAACCGTTTTGGTTTAAAAATATATACAACTTGACTTACAAAAAAGATGCCTGCAAAAATTGAGTCAAATGGATTCGTAGGAACAGGAATCCAATCAAATAATGGAATTACAGGGAATTCTTTCTCTGTAATCCATAATTCTGGCGCGTACAACATCATTGATAATGTAGATAGAATTGCTATAATTCTAACAGCATTTACTTTTTGATTGTCGGTTAAGTTGAGTATCATGGGATTAAGATACTAATTTCTCTTTTAAATATTTTGCGGTGTACGATTTTTTATCCAAAATTAATTCTTCTGGTGTTCCTTGAAACAATAAATTTCCGCCATTTTTTCCGCCTTCAAGTCCTAAATCGATAATATAATCGGCGCATTTTATCAATTCGATATTATGCTCAATGACTATAATAGAATGTCCTTTTTCAATCAATGCATTAAAAGATGCTAATAACTTTTTAATATCATGAAAATGCAAACCTGTTGTTGGTTCATCAAAAATAAACAAGGCTTTGTCTTTTGTATTTCCTTTTACTAAAAACGATGCCAATTTAATTCGTTGCGCTTCTCCACCAGAAAGCGTAGAAGAAGATTGCCCTAATTGTACATAACCCAAGCCAACATCTTGCAACGGTTTTAATTTTTGAACAACCTTTGTTTGTTCATTTTCTGCGAAAAAGGCAACTGCATCGTCAATGGTTGAAGTTAAAATATCATCAATCGATTTTCCATCAAAAGCAATTTCTAAAACCTCTTTTTTAAAGCGTTTTCCGTCACAAGTTTCGCATTGTAAATGGACATCTGCCATAAACTGCATTTCAATTGTAACTTCTCCATCTCCTTTGCAAACTTCACAACGACCGCCTTCAACATTAAAAGAAAAATGTTTTGGTTTGTAATTTCTGATTTTTGCTAATTTCTGATTCGAAAATAAATTCCGAATATCATCATAGGCTTTTATATAGGTTACAGGATTTGAACGAGAAGATCTTCCAATAGGATTTTGATCAATAAACTCAATATGTTTTAAGTTGTTAAAAGAACCTTTTATTTCTGTAAACTGACCTAATTTATTTCCATAACCAATAATTTTCTTTTGCATTGCTGGATATAAAATATTTTTCACCAACGTACTTTTCCCACTTCCAGAAACTCCAGTAATTACGGTAAGATTGTTTAGCGGAAAAGTAACATCAATATTCTTCAAATTGTGTTCTCTTGCACCAATAACTTCAATAAAATTGGTTGACTTTCTTCGTGTTTTAGGGACTTCAATTTTTAATTTTTCATTTAAATATTGTGCAGTTAAAGAATTAGATTTTAAAATGTCTTTAAAGTTTCCTTCAGCAACAACATGTCCGCCAAATGTTCCTGCTTCTGGACCAATATCAATAATATAATCTGCGATTTTCATGATGTCTTCATCATGTTCAACGACAATTACGGTGTTTCCTAAATCACGTAAATCTTGCAAAACGCCAATCAAACGTTCTGTATCTTTTGGATGCAAACCAATACTTGGTTCATCTAAAATATACATAGAACCCACCAAGCTACTTCCTAAAGAAGTTGCTAAGTTAATTCGTTGACTTTCTCCACCAGAAAGTGAATTTGAAGCTCTGTTTAACGTCAAATAACTTAAACCAACATTTAATAGAAATTGTATTCTATTATTGATTTCTGCCAATAACCGTTTTCCTATTTCTAAGTCGTGCTTATTTAGGTTGATTGTACTAAAAAAGTTTGCTAATTCATCAATTGGTAATGTAACTAAATTAGAAATTGTTTTGTTGTCAATTTTTACATAATTGGTTTCTTTTCGCAACCGTTTTCCGTTACAATCTGTACATTTTGTTTTCCCTCGATACCGAGAAAGCATCACTCTATTCTGGATTTTATAACTTTTTTCTTCTAATTTTTGAAAGAAATGATGAATTCCATTAAAATTTTTGTTTCCAGACCAAACTAATTCTTGTTGTTTTTCTGTGAGTTCAAACCAAGGTTTGTGAATTGGAATATCAAACTCAAAAGCATGTGTAATTAAATCTTCTTTGTATTTGCTAAACGAATCTGATTTAAAAGGAACAATGGCATCTTCATAAATGGATAATCCAGTATTTTGAATTACCAATTCTTTATCAATTCCGATTATATTTCCATAACCTTCACAAGTTGGACAAGCGCCATACGGATTGTTAAAGCTAAATAAATGTGTGTTTGGCTCTAAAAATGTAATTCCGTCTAACTCAAATTTATTACTAAACTCAACAATGTTATTATTGCTTAAGTTTTCTATGGTACACGTTCCTTTTCCTTCAAAAAAAGCAGTTTGAATGGCATCTGCTAACCGATTATAAAAATCTTCATCATCTTTTAAAATAATTCGATCTATAACCAATTGCAAGGTTTCTTTTTTGTGAGTTTTAATTGGAAAATCCTCTATTCTAAGAATAGAATCGCCCATTTTAATTCTTGCATATCCTTGCTGAGAAAAAATATTTAAAATCGTTTTTAAATCTCTCGTTTTATCTAAATAAACAGGAGCTAATAACAATAGTTTAGAACCTAGTTCATACTTTTTTATATGTTTAATGACATCAGCAACCGTATCTTTTTTTACTTCTTTTTTAGAAATAGGCGAGTAGGTTTTACCAATTCTAGCAAACAA
>JBLHOD010000191.1:0-3704 GCA_047622545.1 Polaribacter sp.
CTTTCACCTTTACATTTTTCACAAACTTTACCTTCTAATTTAGGATCTAGAACTTTAATAATTCGGGCATGAATTTTTTCATTTTTTTGATATACTTCAATAAGAACTTGTTCTTTATTATTCTTGCAGAACGTCTTCCAAGTACCCAAAATGGATTGTGAATATAAAGATGCTGAGAATAAGAATAAAAAGAGGAGGGATGTTTTTTTCATTTTTAATCATATTTAGCATCAAAATTACCACTCCATTTTCCTTGAACACGCAATATTTGTTCAATAATATCTCTAGCACAACCTTCACCACCTTTTTTGTAAGAAATATAGTGAGAGATTTCTTGAATTTCTGGAGCTGCATCATTCGGGCAACACGGCATTCCAACTAATTTCATTACTGGATAATCTGGAATATCATCACCCATATACATTACGTTTTCTGGTTGTAAATTGTATTTCTCAACCAACTCGTTGTATTGTTTAATTTTATCATGAGCTCCTAAATAAATATCTTTAATTCCTAAACCTTGCAATCTAGTTCTTACACCTTCATTGTTTCCGCCAGAAATCACGCACACATTTAATCCTGCATCAACAGCAGTTTTTAACGCATAGCCGTCTTTAATATTCATGTGTCTTACCAATTCTCCATTCGAAAAAACAGTAACCATTCCGTTTGTTAAAACACCATCAACATCAAAAATCAGTGTGTTTATTTGTGATAAATATTCTTTATAACTTTTTTCCATAATTAACTTTCTTGGATAGATTTTGTAAGCAATTGATATATTTTTTGTTGCTGTAAATTTAAATTTTCTAAATGATTTTCGATAGTTTGGACATCGTTCCTTTTTGCAGGTCCAGTTTGCGCATCTTTTGGTGAAATTGATTGTACTTTCTTCGCAGTTTCTTCAATTAAAGGATATAAAATTTTAAAAGGGATGTTGTTTTCTTCGCAAATATCACTTCCAATCTTATACATGTGATTGGTAAAATTATTTACAAAAACCGCAGATACATGTAGTTTTTTTCGTTGTTCAGAATCAATTTGATAGATTTTATTTCCAATAGATTTAACTACATTTTCTAACAAATTAAAATCATCTTTTTGTGTAGTTTCTATACAAAACGGAACGTTATTAAAATTGATTTTTGCATTTTTTGTAAACGATTGCAGAGGGTAAAAAACACCTTTTCGTTTTCCTGCAATTGCATTGATATCAACTGAGCCAGAAGTGTGTACAATCAATCCTTTTCTATTCTTAATTACTTCAGAAACAGATTGAATTGCATCATCAGAAACCGCAATAATAGTCACGTCAGAACTAGGAATAGTTTCTAGTTTTCTAGAATTAATTTGTGTCACAGTTATATTTGACGCCTTAGAAAAAGCATTATACAAATGTGTTGCCACGTTTCCGTTACCTAAAATTACTACTGAAATCATATATAGCGAAGATATTGAAATTATCTAAACCTTAAATGTTCGTTTAATGTATATTTTACGTAATTATAAAAGTTCTATAGAAAACGATAGATGTTTAATTGTTTTCTTAATTTAGCTGAACTAATTTTATCATCATGAAAGAAACTAAAAATTTAGGAATCAATACAATTTGCACCCATATTGGCGAAGTTAAAGACGAGCAATTTAAAGGAGCAATTTCACCAATATACATGTCAACTTCGTATGAATTTGATAATGTTGATGTAAAACGGTATCCGCGTTATTTTAATACGCCAAACCAAGAAATGCTATGCAAAAAAATAGCAGCGTTAGAAAAAACCGAAAACGCATTGATTTTTGGTTCTGGAATGGCAGCAGTTAGTACAACTTTGTTGGCATTTTTACACAAAGGAGATCATATTGTACTTCAACATACCTTGTATGGAGGAACGTATAATTTTGTGGTAGAAGAGTTTGATAAATTCGGAATTGAATATTCGTTTACAAAAGATTTATCAATCGAATCTTTTCAAAAAGAAATCAAAGAAAACACCAAAGTGTTGTACATAGAAACTCCATCTAATCCGTTGCTAACGATTACTGATATGAAAGCAGTTGCAGAGTTGGCAAAGCAAAACGGAATTGTAACGATGATTGACAATACATTCGCTTCGCCAATCAACCAAACGCCAATTGATTTTGGAATTGATATTATGTTGCATTCAGCCACAAAATATATGGGTGGACATTCTGATGTTTTAGCCGGAGCAGTTGCTGCTTCTAATGAACATATTGATAAAATTTGGAACGTAGCAAAAAACCTTGGTGGAAGCTTAAGTGATTTTACTGTTTGGATGTTAGAACGCAGTTTGAAAACGATGAATTTGCGTGTGAAATGTCAAAGTAAAAATGCTTTAAAGATGGCAAAATACTTAAACAAAAATGAAGCTGTTGCTAAGGTGTATTATCCTGGTTTAAAATCGCATCCATCATATACATTAGCGAAAAAACAAATGAAGTATTTTGGAGGAATGTTGTCTTTTGAATTAAATGAGAACATCGATGCAATGGGTTTTATGAATAATTTATTGTTGATAAAACCATCAATGAGTTTAGCAGGAGTAGAGAGTACCATGTTAAGTCCGACGCAAACATCACACGCATTATTAAGTCCAGAAGAAAGAGAAAACCAAGGAATAAAAGATGGGTTGATTCGTTTTTCTGTAGGAATTGAAGAAACAGAAGATTTAATTGATGATATTGAGCAAGCATTGAATAGTTTGCAGTAGGTAAGTTTTCAGTTAACAGGCGGAATTTAATTAAAATAGATAGTAGCAACAATCACACGTTTTAACAAATAAACAAATACACTTTTACAAATGAAACTAGATATATTAGCCTTTGGAGCGCACCCAGATGATGTCGAATTAGGTTGTGGAGCAACGATTGCCAAAGAAATTTTTTTAGGAAAAAAAGTCGGAATTATTGATTTAACTCGTGGTGAATTAGGAACACGTGGTTCTGCTGATTTACGTGATAAAGAAGCTGCAAATGCAGCAACTATATTAGGCGTTTCTGTTCGTGAGAATTTAAGTTTTGCTGATGGTTTTTTTGTCAATGATAAAAAGCATCAGTTAGAAATTATAAAAATGATTCGAAAATACAAACCAGAAATTGTGTTGTGCAATGCAGTTGATGATAGACATATTGATCATCCGAAGGGAAGTGATTTGGTTTCTGATGCTTGTTTTTTAAGTGGATTGATAAAAGTTGAAACTCAGCTTGATGGAAGGTCTCAAGAAAAATGGAGACCAAAACAAGTATATCATTATATTCAATGGAAAAATAGTGAACCTCATTTTGCGGTTGATGTTACTGGTTTTATGAATGCAAAGATTGAATCTGTAAAGGCATATAGTTCTCAGTTTTTTGATCCAAATAGTAAGGAACCAGAAACACCAATAACAAGTAAAAACTTTGTTGAAAGCATATCTTATAGAGCAAATGATTTAGGTAGATTAATTGGTGTAGAATCTGCAGAAGGTTTTACTACAGAACGTTATGTAGCTGTAGAAAATTTAGATAAATTAATTTAAGTTTTCTTTAGTAGAGAATTAAAAAATAAATTATATTTGCACCCGCAATTATATGGTGGTTGTAGCTCAGATGGTTAGAGTATCGGTTTGTGGTACCGAGGGTCGCGGGTTCGAATCCCGTCTTCCACCCAAAAGCAAAATCCTTCTCATTATGAGAGGGATTTTTTT
>JBLHOD010000192.1:0-3689 GCA_047622545.1 Polaribacter sp.
CCAGCAGTTGGAGAAATATCTGCACTAGAATTGTATTGTTTTGTTAGATTTTTCCAATCTCCATTTTCATCTAAACTATGCGTTGCAAAATGCCCGCCCATTTGTCTTCCTCCCGACATTGGGTCTGCTTCTATACTTGGATGTCCATATAATCCTGCAAAAAATTGTTGCGGTGTTAATTCGCCTAAAGCCATCATAAAGGTTTGATCTCTGTAATATCCAGATCTAAAATCTCCTTTTTTAAAAGCTTTTGCCATTGCTAATTGCGGCACTTCTTTTCCGTCTCCGAAAATACCGAATTTTGCTTTTCCAGTAAGTACTTCTCTACGACCTAATAAACTACATTCTCTACTTATGCGTGCAATTTTATAATCATTTAAAACTTCTTCTCTGAAATCATTAAAAGATAATTTTGTTGAACTAGAAATTGTAGTGTTTTCATTCATAAGTAAATAATTTTAAGCTATTGCAAATGTAAGTTTTTTGATTGAAATTTAAAAATATTTTATTTCATTGAGAATATCACAATTAAAATATAGTAATTAGTGGTTAATATACGAAATCAATAATGAATTAGCAATTATAAAAAGCCTCTTCTAAAAAAATTGTAAATAGCAGACGGTCTAGCAGTTAATACGAAACGAATTTTACTTGGATACGCTTCTTGATTTATTTCCCAACCTAAATTTGAATATAGAGGGAAATAAATTTCTAAAATATTATGGATAAAGTTAAAACGAATTCCGTTTTCGTACGCAAAATAAGTACTTTCCCCTTTGTTTTTCAGAAAAGCAACATCGGTATAATACTCTAACCAATTCCAGACACCAATACTAGAATTAAAAGATGCCATAAATTGATTTGCGTAACGAGTTGGTAATACAGATTTGAATCCACCATCATTAATAATAACTTGCTGACTAAAAATTCCTGAACTTTCTGATCTCCCAAAATAATTTTGTTCAAACAAATAATCTGACGGACGATCTAAACCAAAACTAAAATAGTTTCCAGTTGTTTTGTTGTTTAAAAAGAATCCTCCAAAAAATCTAAAATCTAATTGTCTGTTTGCTGCAGTTAGTTTTCTGTATCTAACATCTGTAGAGAATTTTGTAAAGTTTGATGAAATATCTGTATTAATTTTATAAGAAAACCCTTCAATAATATTTGGTTTAGAATAGATGTATTTTAAGTTTAATACATTGTACACATCCTGTTCTCTAACTGGCGTGTTTGGCGCTGTTTCTTTATGAATGTTTACGTATTTAATAGTTAATGCGCTACCACCAACATCTCGTAAGCTTTTGCGTCTAAAAACAGTAGAAACATATGGAGCGAAAATATCATAAGATAAATCTGGAGCGTAATGAAAATTACTTGCAGAAACTCCATAAATAATATTTAGAATTTTTGAATTTTCGAAATATTGATTATACATTACTGATGTATAGCCTGTTACTGCCTGACTTTTTGTTGCGTAAGAAGGAACTAATTTGAATACAAAATTTCTAGAAATTATCGGCTTGTTGTGAAGCTTTAACCCAAGTGTAATTCCATCATAGTAATTATAGCCAAACTCAGGTTGATAAAATAATTGATTGTAATACGGGTCTTCTATATCTTTAATTAATTTTAACTGTATGGGTTTATCTAATAGGCTTTTATTTACATTTTTCCAATTATCTAAGGTGTTGTATTCTGGATATAATTGCTCGTAATTTAAAGAGATTTTATCAAAATCTCCTTTCGCAATGGTTACGGTTTGAGTAGAATCTATTCCTGTAATCCATTTTTTAAATTTTATCTCTTTATTTTTTACTCCATATAATGCAACTGGAGCCGTAATATTTCTTTTGTTTTTGACTTCTATTTTTAAAGAATCATTTTCTGTTTTAATTTTTTTAATAGTGTAATCAATTTTTTTGTTGGTGTTTATATAATCACCAAAAAACCAGTTTAAATTTTTATCGGTTTTAGATGAGATAATTTTGTTAAAATCTGAGCTTGTGCTAATTTTTAGCTGATGAGATTTGTAATATTCTTTAAAACTTTGTTTAACGATAGAATCGCCTAAGTAACCTTTTAAATATTGCAAACCTAAACCAGCTTTGTATTTATTGGCTATCTTTCGATTGAAATTTGATAAAGAATCTGCTCTTGTAGTTAATGCTTGATCTAAAAACCTGCGTGCGCTAAATTGATAAACAAAAGAATATTTATCATTAAAGTTTAGCTTAGAGAAATTAAAACTTCTAATTCCCCAAATTTTAGAAACAGTTCCTAAAAGTTTTATGTCTGGATAATAGGTGTTCACGTATTCAATCATTAAATAGGTTTGAATTCCGTCTAACAGCCAATAATCGTTTCGTCTATTTAAGAGCAATGTATTTTCTAAATATTTTCTTACGATGGATTTAAAAAAAGTAACATCTCTATTAAAAACATCAGAAAATGGACTTAGAAAATTTGGCAATTGATTTAAACCATAAATGGGGTTTTTATCTTGAGAAATTTCATCAATTAATAATTCTTTATGGGGATAAGAACCTAGATAATTTTCTATAAAATATATTTCTCTGTTTAAAATATCTGACGTTAATTTCTTATTGATTCCTTTTGATGAAATATCTGTTATTACATCAATATTATCGGTTTTGTATGCAGTGTATTTGTTCTTTTTATCAATACTAAGAATTACATCTGTCTTGTTTTTACCTGATAAATTATAAACTGAATTTGATTCTTTTTGTTGAGACAAATCACTTGTTACAAAATCGTTTTCTGCAACTTCTAAACGAATGTTATAATTTGTAATATCAATAAATAAATCATCAATATTTAAATTACTCATCAATTGCCAATTGTTTGTGAAAACAACCGGAGTTAAATACCAATAACGTAAATGATAACCTGTGCTTGTTTTTCCATAGCCAGTAAATTTAGCATCAGGGATTTTAACAGTATACGAAGCTTTTATAAGAACAGAATCAGTAGGTTTTAAAACACCATTTAATTGAATTTTAATGATGTCTTCTGCGTCTTTTTCTGATGTAAATTGTACTGCTTTATAATTTACAGAAAGATTTAAAATTTTACTAAATCCTTGTTCTTTTTCTTTTGCAAAATATAACGACTTGTTATAATCTTCTATCAATCTTTTAGTTAATGGCGTATTTTTATCTTTAAAACTATTAGCCCAATTATGAAGATATATTTCGTTTAAAGATTGATTAGAATTATTGTAATAAACAATTTCTTGCTGAATTTTTAAAACATCATTTTTCTCATCTAAAACTACCGTCATTTGTATCGAATTTGTTTGTGCACAAATACGAGTTGCAAATAATGTAACGAAACACGCAAATAATAGTTTCAGTTTCAAATCGAAATTAATTTTTAATACGAATTACATACTTATTAATGAAAAATCTCAAAAAAAGTATGTGGATGTTCTTTTAGAAGTTTGGTTTTAAACTGTGTTTTGCATAAAATTTATTTAAGTGGTCTATAGCTTCATCAGCAGAATCAACAACTCTAAATAAATTTAAGTCTTCTTCATTAATATTTCCTTCGGCAATTAAAGTGTTTTTAATCCAATCTAACAATCCGCCCCAAAAATCTTTACCAACTAAAACAATTGGAAAACGATCAATCTTTTTAGTTTGAATTAATGTAATTGCTTCAAACAA
>JBLHOD010000193.1:0-3684 GCA_047622545.1 Polaribacter sp.
GTCAAGATTGTGGTTCTTCTAAGTGTGGATAATAGTATTTTATAGGAAGTAAAAAAAATCCCAAATTCATTTTTTAGATGTGAATTTGGGATTTTTGTTTTATTGAAATTTGATACTTAATCAGAAAAAATAAAAGAGAGAACTAAGGTTCTTTTGTGTATTGAGACTTAATCTCGTTTTTCTTGAGAATTCTTTTTTTTAAACTATTATTTCGTCTAGTTCTAAGAGACCAAGGATCTTATTTTTAAGTTGTATTTAAACGGTAGATACATTCTTTTATGAAAAATCAATTATTTAGTTTTTTTGCTTAACTATATTCGTTAAGAAAACAAAGATTACATCATTGAAAATAAATTTAGTAGTAATAACATACTGCTGAATAATAGAATTAGAATATTTAGAGACTTCCAATTTTTTTTTGAATGTTTTAGGCTAATACTACTTAAAATAACGGCTAAAATACCAAAAGCTATACTAAGAATAGTTGTGCTCCATCTTCCACCAAGAAAATCCGGAAAATAATCTTTAAAAATAGCAACTCTTTCGGCTTGTGTTGTTCCTAAATCAATAACATATAGCCATAAACTATATATTGAAAAAGGGATTAATAAGCAGATTAAGCTTGCTGATGTTAGTACCCTCCATTTGATTTTATTTACACTTTTCATTTTGGTCATTTTAGTAATTTTCCGTTTTAATAGTGCAATTAGAGTGATTAGCTCATTTCATTTTCAGTTGTTTAATTCTGTATTTTCGTTTCCGATTGTGTTTTGCAATGAATGGGAACTTTAATGATATAGAGCGTTTTAATACTCTATATCAGATGATAACGAAGTTAGCGTTTTTTATGATATTAGATACAAACTAAATTGTTTAGATTTCTTCTATCGTTGAAATGTAAGTATGTTGTCATTTTGAGTGAAGTGAAACGAAATCGAAAAATCTTTATTTTTTCCTTTAGAGATCTCTCGAAGCTGCGCTTTTATCTTCAAACTAAAATACATTTTAGTTTTCAATAATGGTCGAGATAACAACGCATTATTATTCTTGTAAAGGTTGACTAATTCGAGGATAGTTTTAATTAATTCATCAATCGAATTTCTCAAATACAAATTCAATTCCGAATTATTTATTGGAAACATGTGCTTTTAATTGCTTGTCTTCTAGCCAATATTTAATTTTTGTAGGAAAATCGTGCGTAGGGTTTTCCGCCACAAAAGACGTGTCGGTTTGAGCAGTAAACTGAAACAACGTTGGAGTTTCATTTACGCCTTCAACTTTTAATGTTAGTGTATCGTTAATAGAAATAATGCTTAATATTTCTTTAAACGTAGTGTCTTTTTCTTTTAATGTAATTCCTAAACCAGTAAAATTGGTGTTCCAAATTTCATAGGTTGTATTGCCTGGTTTGTCATTGGCCCGAATCCATTTTCCTAGTAAGAAATCAGGTTTTTGAGGTTTGGTTTCTGTGTTACAAGATGAGATAACAATGATAGTTATTAGTAATATGATTTTTTTCATAATGCGTTGATGTATTTGTGATGAATTAATTCATCGGGTGATTTTAGTAATCTGCTCCAGCCATCTTTTAGTAAATATATGTCATCAGAAACGTCTAAAATATGTCTATATAAATGATCGGTAATAATAATGATCTTTTTTTTCTTCTCATTCTCTATCAATTTTTTTATTTTTTGGATGTATAACGGAGCTAAATGAGAGAAAGGCTCATCTAGTAATACAATTTTAGCATCAGATGTTAGAATGATATAAGTTTCTATCAATCTTTTTTCACCGCCAGAAAAATTAGAGAAACGATTCTTTTTTTGTGATTTAAAGTTCGGGAAATCAATAAGAAAATCAGTTATAGAAGAGTGAAAATAGTTGGAAGCACTTTCTAAAGTGAGTGTTTTTGGGATGATATGAAATTGAGGTAAGTATTTTATAATTCCAGTTTTATATAAAGGGGTTAAGACTGGTTTTTTGTTTATTCGAATGAGTTTATTGTGTGGTTTTAATTCTCCAAAAACAATCCTTAATAATGATGTTTTTCCAGAGCCGTTACTTCCTAAAACCCCGGTTACTTTTCCTTTTTCAGCTTTAAAATAGATAGCTTTTAAAACTTCTGTTATGCCAAAATTTAATTCTACATTATCAATTTCTAAAATATACATTTGATGTAGATATTAATACCAATTAAAATAATAAGATTAATAAAGAACAAGAAGGTATATAGTTTTAATTCGGTTAACCCTAAATTATAATAAAAATAAAGAGCTTGCTTTTTCTTATCATTAATAAAACGTTGATAAAACCAAATTAATAAAGTAGTCGCACTTAAGATCATTACAGCTAAGGGCATAACCCTTAAACTAAACAAAGTAAATAAGCTTAAAGCTAACGGAAATGCAAATTTCTTTTTATAAAAGAGAAAGTAGAGATTTATTTTTTTCATTTAAGCAACATGTTTTATTAAATATACATGAAACTTAATTTAGATAAGTTCAGAGAATATTTTTAGATAAGTTCAGGGAATATTGTAAATTCGCACACCAAGTAAAGAATAGAAGATGTTAGATAAATTAAGAATTGTTAAGCAACGTTTCGATGAAGTTTCTGATTTAATCATCCAGCCAGATGTTATTAAAGATCAAAAACGTTATGTGCAATTAAGTAAAGAATATAAAGATTTAGGCGACGTTGTAAAAAAAGGAGAGGAATATCAATCTTTAATAAACAATATAGAAGAAGCAAAAGAAATTATTTCTGATGGTTCTGATACAGAAATGGTAGAAATGGCGAAGATGGAAATAAGTGAAGCCAATACTAGAATTCCTGAATTAGAAGATGAAATTAAATTTTTATTAATTCCGAAAGATCCTGAAGATTCTAAAAATGCTGTGGTAGAATTACGTGCAGGAACTGGTGGGGATGAAGCTAGTATTTTTGCTGGAGATTTATTTAGAATGTACACAAAATATTGTGAAAGTAGAGGATGGAAAGTTTCTACAGTAGATTTTTCTGAAGGAACAAATGGCGGATTTAAAGAAATTCAATTCGAAGTAAATGGACCTAATGTATACGGAACATTAAAGTTTGAAGCTGGTGTGCATCGTGTACAACGTGTACCGCAAACAGAAACGCAAGGTAGAGTTCATACTTCTGCTGCAACAGTAATGGTTTTTCCAGAAGCTGAAGAATTTGATGTAGAGATTAACCCGAAAGATGTTCGTATCGATTTTTTCTGTTCGTCTGGTCCTGGAGGTCAATCTGTAAATACAACGTATTCTGCAGTTCGTTTAACCCATCTTCCAACTGGTTTGGTTGCGCAATGTCAAGATCAAAAATCGCAGCATAAAAATAAAGAAAAAGCATTTAAAGTACTGCGTTCTCGTTTGTATGATATGGAATTAGCAAAAAAGCAAGCAGAAGATGCTTTAAAACGTGGTTCTATGGTTTCAAGTGGAGATAGATCTGCTAAGATTAGAACGTATAATTATCCGCAAGGACGTGTTACAGATCATAGAATTGGCTTAAACTTATATGATTTGTCTAATATTATGAATGGAGATATTCATAAAATTATTGAAGAATTAAAATTAGCTGAGAATACAGAAAAGTTAAAAGAATTAGGGGACGCTCTTTAAAAATAGAGTTCTTTATATAAAAACAAAAAGCACCCAA
>JBLHOD010000194.1:0-3678 GCA_047622545.1 Polaribacter sp.
TAATTTTAATTCCTTGTTTTTCTAATCTTCTCCAGGGACCAGCATTTGCTTCATGATCTTGACAAGAAACAATAATTTCATCTCCGTCTTTCCACATCGGACGCATTGCATTTGCCAACACATAAATGTTTTGGGTAGTTGAAGGTCCAAAATGAATTTCAGATTCGTCAACATTTAAATAATCTGCCATTCTTTTATAGGAAGCATCCATTAATTTTCCTGCTAATGTAGAAGCCGGATACGGATAATACACTTGTACCTTGTTTTTCATATAAAAATCGGTTAAACGATTGATAAATTGAATACATGGGTACGAGCCGCCAGCATTTTCGAAAAAAGCCCAACCTTTTAATGTTGGTTCCGAAAAAGCAGGAAATTGTGAACGAACAAATTCTAAATCTAATTTCATGTTTTTGGTGTGTTTTTAACTTGTATAATTTGGGCAGCTATACTTACTGCAATTTCTTCTGGAGTTTCACTTTTAATATGCAATCCTATTGGTGCAAAAACGGTATTTAATTCATCCAACGTAAAACCTTCTTTTTGTAAAACTTCCCACATGGTTTTTAGTTTTGCTTTGCTTCCTAAAACACCAATAAACTTGTAGTTGTTTCGCAGAATTTTACTCAATACCAATTTGTCATCAGTATATTTATTTGTCATAATTGCAATATAACTATCGTTTCCTTCTTTGAAATAATCTGTAATCAAATTGTAATCAATTACATGTTTTTGATGTGCAAATCTATTTGACTCTAAGGTGTTTAAGTTTTCTCGATTGTCAAAAACTACCACATGAAAATTTAATTGTCTAAATAGTTGAGAAACAGATAAGCCAACATGTCCGCCACCAACAATATAAATAGTTTCTTTAAAGCCAATTAGTTCTTTGAACTGCCAATCAGATTCAGAATTGATTTCTGCTTTGTACTTTTCTGAAATTTTTGTTTCTGTAAATTCAATTCCAGCAGGAGAGAAGTTCAGCGTTTGTTGCTGATTGTTTTGTAAGCAATCTAAAACCGTTTTTATCAGTTGAATATTTGAATTGTTTAATGGATGAAACACAATCGTTTGTTCTCCAGAACAAATCATTCCAGATTTGTCTTTTCCGTTTCCTTGGTGAATTTGTTGCTTAAAAAATACAGGCTTATTTTTTTGGTTTAGCAACTCTTTTACTTCTTCTACTAAGGTAAATTCCATTATGCCACCACCAACAGAGCCAAAAATAAAACCATCATCAGCAACCAACATTTTAAATCCTTTTCTGCCAGGAGAACTACCAAAATTTTGGATTACAGTTAATAGATAAACCTTTTTATCTTGTTGTAGTTGTGTTAAAAGTTGTTGCCAGAAATTCATAGTTGTATTTAGGATAGCCAATATACAAAAATGGCGCAATAGATTAGAAACTGCAGTATGTTTTTAACTTCATTTTATCACTGTGGAAAATAGAGATATCTCGATACAAATTTGATGTTCTTGTCAGACATCAAATTCACTCGATATGACATAAAACTTACGAGTAAAGTATTCTATTATTTTAAAGAAGCTGTCAGTTCGAGTGAATTTGTGAAGTATGAACAAATTAGTATCGAGAACATTTATCAAGTAGAATTCATTTATATTTGATGTAAAATTCAGTAGTTAATGAAAACAGTTTTAGAGCAAAAAGATGCACTGAGAAAAGAAATGTATAAAAAACGTGCTAGAAATAAATCGGATTTTAAAAAGAAATATGATTTATGGATTTGTTCTCAACTAGAACAATTGGTTAAAGAGAAAAATGTAAAGACAGTTCATGCGTATTTACCAATGGGAACAGAAATTGATATTCGTCCGTTTATACAAAAAGCATTGAAACAAAATATTAAAATAATTTCTCCTAAAACCTTACCGAAACGCCAGTTAGAAAACTTAGAATTACATTCTTTAGAAACAATAGGAAAAGGCGTTTTTGGAACATCACATCCAGCAAATTCTACCATCTATTCTGGAGATTATGATTTGATTATTGTTCCTGGTTTAGCTTTTGATAATCAGAATTTTAGATTGGGTTATGGTGGCGGATATTACGATACGTTTTTAGAGCAACATCCAACTACTTTTAAAATCGGAATTTTTTATCCATTTCAAGAAGTAACTTCAGTTCCTAAAGAAGCTCATGATGTAAGTCTAGATACTGTTTTAGTTCAAGAAAAATAACGTATTCAATTTTAAATATTTTTTCTTTTTACCAAATCGATTTTTAATAATCAATTGAGCAACAAACAAGTTTGCAATCCAAGAAACCCAAGAAGCAATAGGGTAGGCATTTAAGAATTCTAATTGACATACAGCAATCAAAAAAGGCATCCATAATCTAAAAGTTACGCCTGTAAAAGTCACGGCATAACTACGTATCATCCAGCGTTCGTGTTTTTGTATGTTCTTATTTCTAATTGCCTTGTAAGGAATATAGGTGCACACAAACCAAGCGATAGCCATACCTGCAAAACCCAGCTTGGCAAAAATCCCACCGGTTGCATGATAGGCAACATACAAACCACTAATGCTACTTAGCAATACTGCAATGATGTATATTTTTCCAATCAATCTATGCAGGTGCAATTTTTTAGACCTAAATTTTTTAAGGAATAAAGACCAACCAATTAATAGTGCAAAACCACCTAAAGAAATATGGATGTAAAAAGCAAGATTCCAAAAAAGGTTTGCTAATAATTCTGGAGTTTTATGCGATAACAATCCTTTGTTGTGATTTACTTCTAAAAAGGTTAGTGGATACAAACCAATGGCAATTGCCAAAATAACAACCAGCACCCAAAAAGAGGAATTGATGAATTTTTTAAAAGGGGATGTTGTTGGTTTTTTGATTGCAATAGACATGGATACTTCGTTGTTTATAACTATGAAGCAAACATAGGTAGTCTATACTTTCTAAGAGTGTCAACTTGTAAGATGGCACCTATTTTAGAACAGAAACAGCATATTGAGAAGGAGTTAGGCCAGCATGTTTTTTAAACGAACGATTGAAAGATGACTTTGAATTGAAACCACAATCGTATGCCAATGCCAGCAAGGTGTATTGTTGATTTGCAGGAATAGCAATCAATCTTTTAAATTCGGCTACTCGAAATGCATTGATAAAGTCGAAAAAGTTTTTACCTTCTTTTTCGTTGATGATTTGTGATAGATAATTGGGTGAAATGTCTAGTTTTTGCGCCAAATCGTTTAATGAAAGACGGCTTTCTGTATAATAGCTTTCTTTGGAAAGTTGCTCAATTAAGTTTTTATAGAGTTCTTCGGCAGTTTCAGGTGAAAGTCCAGAAGTAGCATATTTTTCTTTTCTTGTTCCTAAAAGAGTCGTTGCTTTTTCTTGAACAACTTTTTTTTCGTTGGTAAAAATATCGCGTTGTTGTAAACCAAAAAAACCAATAAGGATTACAAAAATGGACACGCCTGTAAATATGTACGTTCCGTTATTAAAGAAAATAACAATAATCCATATTCCTCCAATGCCATAAATTAAGAATTGCAACCATTTTAAATTGATATCTTCTAAATCAGAAAACTGATTGCGAATGTTTTTTTTATGTTTATAAATTAAATAACTAGACCAACACACATAGACAACTCCAGATGCATAAATAAAGAATGTATTGATGATTCCAAAGAGTTCAC
>JBLHOD010000195.1:0-3652 GCA_047622545.1 Polaribacter sp.
GCAGCATCTTGAATTGAAAATATTTTTTTTATATCAAAAAAACGAGCAGTTGGAATCTGAGTTTCTTCAATATTAATTTTATCTTTTTGCTGAGTTACCTTCGGAATTGTACCATCTAAAACGATTAAATTGGTTGCATCTTTATGTTGATACAACCAATTTACCGAAACCAATGGTTTTTCTATTTGCAATAAAGTGTCCATTAATTTTTAATCTAATAGTAAGTTATTTATTTATTCTTTTTTATCTGCAGGATAATTATCATCCCAATTTTGTACATGAGGATCGCCTAATTTTCCAACCGATTTTGCAACTAACATAGAAACGGCTGCATCTCCAGTAACATTTACTACGGTTCTACACATATCTAAAGGTCTATCAACAGCAAAAATTAATGCCAATCCTGCTTCAGGAATTCCTGCATAACCTAAAACTCCAACCAACATGACCATTCCTGCTCCAGGAACTGCTGCAGAACCAATAGATGCTAAAGTGGCAGTAGCAATAATTCCTAATTGAGTTCCAAAAGTTAAATCCATACCAAATGCTTGTGCTATAAATACTGCTGCTACAGCTTGATATAAACTAGTTCCATCCATATTAATAGTAGCTCCAATCGGTAATACAAAACTTGCAACTTCTTCTTCTACTCCAATATGTTCAGTAACTCTTTCCATTGTAACTGGAAGTGTTGCTGCACTTGAACTTGTAGAAAATGCTAGTAATTGTGCTGGAGACATTGCTTTCATAAAAGAGCTTGGACTTCTCTTTGTGATTACAAAAACCAATATGTTGTAAATTACAATCATTATCATTAAACCTCCAACAACGGTTACTGCATACCAACCTAAGGCTTTAAATAAATCTAAACTTGGCGATTCTACAACCAAAGCAGCTAATAAAGCAAATACGCCATACGGAGCAGCTAACATGATTAAATCTACCATTTTGAGTATGACTTCGTTAAATCCATCAAAAAATTTCTTTACAGTTTTTCCTTTTTCTTCAGGAATTAAGATCAATCCTATTCCGAAAAACACAGCAAAAAAGATGACTTGCAACATATTTCTATTGCTTGTTGCAGCAGCAAAAATATTTTCTGGAACTAAATCTTCTAATGCTTGTAATGGTCCGCTATCTTTTTGTTTAGCAGCTTCATCTTTATATTTTGTAGTGTCTGTACTATAACTTTCTACCATTTCTGCTCTTGTAGATTCAGTAATTTGTTTTCCTGGATCTATAATGTTTACTAAAAGTAATCCTATAGAAACAGCAATTACAGTGGTAACAATATAAATACCAATCGTTCTTCCTCCCATTTTTGAGAGTTTAGAAATGTCTTTTAAATCTGAAACTCCTTTAATTAATGCTGCTAGAATAAGCGGAATTGCAATTAGTTTTAATGAGTTTATAAAAATAGTTCCGAAAGGTTTTATCCAATCTTCAATAAAGTCTTTTCCAAAATCAAAATTGGTCATAATAAGAGCGAAGACAACTCCTAATAACATTCCCAATAGTATTTTCCAGTGTAGTGCTAGTTTTTTCATTTAATAGAATTATAGTTATAGTTTTGAAAGGTAAAAAAAATAAAAACTAACATCCAAATTTCTGAACCTTATTTTAGAAATCTACTTGTATAAATTTTCTATAACTAGAATCATATTGTATTTTTACCGCATAGTTATAAGAATGGAAAAATTAAAAAAACGTTGGAATTTAACTTCTAATTGGCAAATATTTATAATTTTATTAGTGTTTTCAATTACTGGCTCTACGTCTTTAGTGATTGCTAAACCTATTTTAAATTTTCTGGGCATGAATCAAGCAACAACAAATCCTTGGATCTATAGACCATTAAGAATCTTATTAATTTTTCCGTTTTATCAAATCTTAATCGTTTTTTACGGCTGGCTTTTCGGACAGTTTACCTTTTTCTGGAATTTTGAAAAGAAAATATTAAGAAGATTAGGTCTTAAAAGATTCTTAAAAGAAGAAGAAAACTAATGAAATTTACTTCATTTATAGAAACCATACAACACATACAAACTGCTAAAATTGGCGGTTTAGAATCTCAGTTTAGATTGGCTCCTAAAATGCGTTTAAATTACAATGCTGAAAAGATTGCAGCCAGCAGTCCTAAAAAAGCAGCTGTTTTAGTATTGTTTTATCCGAATAAAAGCGGAGAAACTTGTTTTTTACTTACACAACGAGCAAGTTATAAAGGAACACATTCGGCACAAATTAGTTTTCCTGGAGGGAAAATTGAAAAAGCGGATAAAAACCTGGAAGAAACTGCTTTAAGAGAAACATTTGAAGAAGTAGGAGTTCTAAAAGAACAAATTACTGTCATAAGAGAAATTACAGATGTTTATATTCCGCCTAGTAATTTTTTGGCAACTCCATTTATTTCATTTATAGAAGAAAAACCCATTTTCAAAACAAATTACGAAGTAGATCATACATTTGATGTTTTAGTAAAAGACCTTTTAGATGACACAAATATTACAACAATAAATATTACAACTTCGTATGCTAAAAATATTGATGTACCTTGCTTTAAACTAAACAATTACATTGTTTGGGGCGCTACTGCTATGATTCTAAATGAAATTAAAGAATTATTAAAATAGCGTGTTCCTTTATTCTTTCGTATTTTAGCAATCAACTACTAATAACAATAAAACCAACTATTAATGCCTTTATTCAAAAGAAATCCTTTTGGACATATTCTGTTTTTAAAAAAATGGATCATTCGAATTTTCGGAACAATTTCTCATGGTAGATATAGACGATTTAATAATTTACAGATTGAAGGTTCAGAAATTTTAAGAAATTTACCTGATACTAATGTCTTATTTGTTTCTAACCATCAAACCTATTTCGCAGATGTTGCGGCAATGTTTCATGTATTTAATGCTGCTTTAAAGGGCAGAGACAATAATATTAAAAACATAGGTTATATATGGCAGCCCAAATTAAATATTTATTTTGTTGCTGCTGGAGAAACAATGCGATCTGGTTTACTTCCTAAAATATTTGCCTATGCTGGCTCTATTTCTATTGATAGAACTTGGAGAAACGAAGGTAAAAATGTGAACAGACAAGTAAAAATGTCTGATGTTTCTAATATTGGAAAAGCATTAAATGATGGATGGGTAATTACATTTCCGCAAGGCACTACAACTCCTTTTAAACCGATTAGAAGAGGAACTGCACATATTATTAAAAAACATAAACCTATTGTTATTCCTATTGTTATTGATGGTTTTAGACGTTCTTTTGATAAAAAAGGATTGACCATTAAGAAACGTAACGTATTACAATCTATGGTTATTAAAGAACCTTTAGATATAGATTATGAAAATGAAGATATAAAAGATATTGTGAAAAAGATTGAATTCGCAATTGAACAACATCCTTCATTTTTAAAAGTAGTATCACCAGAAGAGTATGCTCAAGAAGAAGAAGAGTTGAATAAAAAACGGAATTTCTGGAGTTAAAAAACATAAAAAAAGGAGCAACCAATGTTGCTCCTTTTTTTATTCAAAATAATTACTGGTTACTTACCTAACCAAGCATTCATCATCCAAATTATTTTTTCTTGCTCAGCAATAAAATCGCTCATCATAGAATTTGTTCCTTCATCATTAGC
>JBLHOD010000196.1:0-3641 GCA_047622545.1 Polaribacter sp.
TCTTTATGATTATGAAACCATTTCCATATAAAACCTCCAGCAAACCAGTCTTCTTTCCAAAATTGATTGAATATAGCTTGAGTGGCATTTGTTTGAGCTTCTAAATTAACGCCTCCTTCTAATCGATTCGATTCCCAAGGTTTTTTTCCATTAAAATCGACACTTCTGTATCCATATTCAGTAAATAAAATTGGTTTGTTAAATTTTTGCTGAATTTTTTTGATTGCTTCTTTATGAGGTTTCCATCCATTTTCAAAATCTAAAATTGAAGGTGTCTTTTTATCACTTAAAGGAAAATAAGCATCTACTCCAATATAATCTAAATCACTCCAAAAAGACACTCGCTTAAATTCGTCCCAATTGGCGGCGTAGGTTAATTCACCTTTATAAATCTTTTTTATTTTTGTAATTAATTGCTTCCAGTAAACTGGTCTTTTGGTAACAAATCTTTCTAATTCGGTTCCAATACATAAAATATCTGCATTTGTTTTATGAGCAATATTTGCATAGTCTAAGATAAATTTCTCGTATGAATCTTCTAAAATTTTCCAATTTTCTTCCGATTCCATTTCTATATAACCAGTATATAATCCTCTAGAAACCCACAATTGTGGTTTGATCATTATTTTGACATTACTATTCTTAAATTCTTTAGCGTAATGTTCTAGACCTTTTCTAGTTTCTCCAAACCATTGCCGGTTTGAATTGTATATAATCGTCGGATTTTTTAAATCTCTAAAAAAGCCAAAAGGCATTAATGCAACATAATTACCATGAATAGCCAAAACTGGTTTCACGTGTTTAGAATCTATTGCAGATCTTGAAGCTACAAAGCTTATTCCGTTTATTTTTTTGGTTTGTCCATTAGAAGAAAACTGAAAAAAAACAATACAAAAAAATAGTAAAAATTTGATTTTCATAGCTCCTAAATTAGGATTTATTTTTTAAAATAACACTCTCAAACCAATGTTAAATGTTTGTCCTAAACCATTATTAGTTCCTCTTACAAAATTTGTGTAGATGGTTTCTATATTTAAAATACTTGACAATTGATACTTAGCACCAAAACCAAGCGCAGTAAAATCTTGGGTAAAATCTCCAAAACGTTGAGAATGTTGTGCCAATCCTAAAACAGTAAACTTAGAATTTGGAAAATAACTTAAGAAAACTCCAGGAGCAAAAACAAAAGTATTGTTTGCAAAACTTGCATCATCACCAAAGTTGTATTCTGTGTTTAATTCAGCAAATAATTGCCAATCTTTATTTTCGAAACTATAATCGTAAAAAAACCTATTCTGTAAAGTCCAAGCTGTTTGATCTAAATACACTCCGTTTTCAGTTTCATTTTTCACCAAAGGAATATGCAAAGCAGTTTGAATAGAGAAGTTTCCTACATTCTTAAAAGGTTGAAATTTTATTGCTGGCGCGAATGATGTAATTCCTTTTCTTTCTGAATTTGGATTGTCATTAAAACTAAAAACAGACAAGGCAGATCTTCCGCTATTTGTATTAGATCGGATTTCCAAAATTGCTCCAATATTAAATCTATTAGTATCAGAAATTCCTGTAAATGCTTCTATGGTTGATGTAAAATAGTTTTCTCTTAGTTTGGAGTTGCTTTTACCATTACTATTTGCATAACTACTTTCTGTATATAAATTATTAAACCATTTAAGATCCCATAGTCCTTTGTTCAATAATTTTGAAGGCGTGTAGCTTTGTAAATTACTTTTTGATGTGGAATCATTTTCTTGTGAAAACACTGATGTATAAAAAAATACAGTTAACACTATTAGCAAATAAGAAATTCTGTTTTTCATAATCTTAATTTAAAATAACCGAGCCTTAAGTCGAACAAATATTTGATTGTTTACAGATTACTAAACTAGTTCTTTATCTATAATCATTTTAAATTAAATAATCTTATTAAGTTTGTAACTTACGTCTCGACAGAATAGACAACAAACAAATTTATGGAGCATATTGTTATTATAGGAAATGGAATTTCTGGAGTTACAGCTGCTAGACATATCAGAAAAAATTCTGACAAAGAAATTACAATTGTTTCTGCTGAAACAGATTATTTCTTTTCTAGAACTGCGTTGATGTATGTGTATATGGGTCATATGAAATTTGAACACACACAACCTTATGAGTCTTGGTTTTGGAAAAAAAATCGCATCAATCTTAAAAAGGGACTTGTATCAACAATTCATTCAAACTTAAATGAAATTGAATTTAGTGATGGAGAAAAACTAGGCTACGACAAACTCATAATTGCTACAGGTTCTAAACCAAATAAATTTGGTTGGCCTGGACAAGATTTAAATGGCGTTATGGGAATGTATCATAAACAAGATTTAGATAGTTTAGAGAAATATGCGCCGAATAATACAATTTGTAAACGCGCTGTAATTGTTGGTGGCGGATTAATTGGAATTGAATTGGCAGAAATGCTTCACAGTAGAAAAATACCGGTGACAATTTTAGTAAGAGAACAAAGTTTTTGGGGAAATGTGTTGCCAAAAGAAGAGTCTGCAATCATCAACAAAGAAATTACAGACAATCATATTGACTTACGATTAGGAGTTAATTTAAAAGAAATTAAATCTGATAAAAACGGAAATGTAACATCAATTATTATAGCTGAAACGAATGAAGAAATTGAATGTACTGTAGTTGGATTAACGGCTGGAGTTTCTCCAAATGTAGATTTTTTAAAAAACTCTAAAACGGATACTGAGCGTAGTCGAAGTATAGAAATTGGTCGTGGTGTAAAAGTGAATCGCTTTTTAGAAACCAATATTAAAAATATTTATGCTATTGGAGATTGCGCAGAACAACAAGAAGCAATCGGACAAAGAAGACCTATTGAAGCCGTTTGGTATACAGGCAGAATGATGGGAGAAACAATTGCGCAAACCATTTGTGGCAATAGAATTGAATACAAACCTGGACATTGGTTTAACTCAGCAAAATTTATGGATATCGAATATCAAACATATGGTTGGGTTTGGGCACAACCCAAAGAAAATGAAGCTCGTTTTTATTGGGAACATGAAAGTGGTAAAAAATGTATTCATATTAATTATGATAAAAACACTCAAGAATTTATCGGAATTAACACGTTCGGAATTAGAATGCGGCACGAATTTTTTGACAAAATTCTTACAGAAAAACGTTCTATAAATTACGTTTTAGAACATTTAGCAGATGCAAATTTTGACCCCGAATTCTACAAATTGCATGAAGTAGAGATTGTAGCAAAATTCAATCAAGAAAATAACACGAACATTCAATTGAAGAAGAAAAGTTGGACAAGAATTTTTAGCGCATAACAACTATGAAAAGAATAAAACATACGGGTTTAATCGTTTTTTTAATTGGTTTAGCAGTTTTTATTGGAACTATTTTCAGCGGTTCTTTTAACTTAACTACTGATGAATTAGATACTTTTATCAAGGAGAAAAATTACAAAAATGAACTTATAAAAGACGAACTTACAAAAGCAATTGTAACCACAGAAAACTTAAGCATTTTCAAATTTTCTAGTCGTGTTATAAATGCATTCAAAGTTTCAAATGATCATTATGATGCATTAATTTCGAAGTACGATTCTGAAAAAAACTGGGACAAAAAAG
>JBLHOD010000197.1:0-3634 GCA_047622545.1 Polaribacter sp.
TTTTGGCCCTGGAATGCTATGGAAAAGATCTGATAATATTACTATAAATATTGCACCTGCAACTTCTAGATTTACCTTTGTAAGTGATGAGTTTTCTGGAAAATATGGTGTTGATCCTGGAGAAAACGTAAAATTTGATTTGGGTTTTAGTTTATCTGCCTATTTTAATTTTGAAATAACCGATAACATTACCATGCAAAACATTATTGCAATGTATTCTAATTATTTAAATAAAGCTCAAAATGTTGATTTAGATTACCAAGCAAAATTTTCTATTGATATAAATAAATATATGACTGTTGATGTTCTTTTTCATACTTTAATTGATGATAATGCTTCAAGTAAAGTTCAGTTTAAGGAAATTTTTGGCTTAGGTTTAAAATATGTTTTCCATAAAAAATAATTCAGTAATAATGATTAAAAAAATTAGCTTTGCAATATTTGTAATCGTAGCATTTCAAATTCAAGGCCAAGATAAAACTGACAAAACAACTTCTAACTGGAAAAAAACAGGAAACATTTCTTTTTTAGTAAACCAATCTTCTTTTTCTAATTGGATTTCTGGCGGCGATAATACCGTTTCTGGAAATTTAGGAATCAATTATGATTTAAATTACTCGAAAGAAAACACAACTTGGGATAACAAAATAATTTTAGCATATGGCTTAAATAATGTAAAAGGAAACGGAACAAGAAAAACAGATGACAGATTTGAGTTTAACTCCTTATATGGTAAAAATGCAAAAGGAAATTGGTCGTATTCTTTCTTTTTAAATTTTAAAACACAATTCACAAATGGTTATGATTACAAAACAACTCCTAAAGTAAAAACCTCTGCGTTTTTAGCTCCAGGATATTTAAGTTTTGGACCTGGTATGTTGTGGAAGAAATCGGATAATTTCAAAATAAATTTAGCGCCAATTACATCCAAAATCACCATGGTTTCTGATGAGTTTTCTGGTCAATACGGAACAGATTTAGGTAAAAATACGCGTTATGAATTTGGTCTTAATGGTTCTATAAATTACAAAGCAACTGTAATGGAAAACATTACTATGGAAAGCATTTTAAATGTGTATTCTAACTATTTAGACAAGCCGCTAAACATTGATCTAGATTATCAATTAAGCTTTGTTATGCAGATAAATAAATATTTATCTACCAACTTAAATTTTCATACTATTGTTGATGACAACGCAACAAGTAAAGTGCAATTTAAAGAAGTATTTGGTTTAGGAGTTAATTATATATTCTAGATAAAATTAAAATATATTTTAAGAGTCAGCAAAGTGCTGGCTCTTTGTATTTAACAACTTAATTCTTTTAGCGATGCCTTTTTTAGTATATTTAACCAACCAAACAACAGTATGACTTTATTAATTTTATTTGCCTCGCTATCTATTTTCATTTCATTTTTCTGCTCAATATTAGAAGCTGTTTTATTAAGTGTTACTCCAACATTTATTAGAATTAAAAAGAGCGAAAAAAAACCGTATGCAAATCAGCTAGAACATTTAAAAAATGATGTTGACAAACCTTTAATTGCGATTTTAACATTGAATACAATTGCACATACTGTTGGTGCAATTTTAGTTGGTGTACAAGCAGAGAAATTGCCTTATAAAATAGAGTTTTTAGGTTTTAATATTGTTGGTGTTGTTTCTGCAATAATGACCATTTTAATTTTAATTGTTTCAGAAATTATCCCAAAAACTATTGGTGCAACACATTGGCGAAAATTGGCAAGTTTTAGCACTTCTGCATTAACTATATTCGTTTTTATTTTTAAATGGACAGGTATTTTATGGTTTTTACAAGTGTTTACTAAGCTTTTTGGAAAATCAGCACATCAATCTGTTTTAAGCAGAGAAATTTTTTATGCAATGACAGATATAGCTGAACAAGAAGGTGTTTTTCATGAGTCAGAAAGTAAAATAATTAAAAACTTACTAAACTTTAAGGAGGTTTTAGTTAAAGATATTATGACTCCAAGAACTGTTTTAAAATCTACCGATGAAACGCAAACTATAGAAGATTTTTTTGCTAAAAATCCAAATTTACGTTTTTCTAGAATTCCATTATACGAAGGAAGTTCTGATCATATAACTGGTTATTTCTTAAAAGACCAATTGTTAGAAGCGATTATAAATGGCAACGGAAATCAACAATTAAAAGAAATTAAAAGAACCATTTTAGTTACCAAAAGAAATTTACCTATTCCTGATTTGTTTGCACAATTAATTGATCAGAGAGAACATATTGCATTGGTTGTAGATGAATATGGTTCTGTTAGCGGATTGGTTACTCAAGAAGACATGATTGAAACCTTACTTGGTTTAGAAATTATGGACGAAAGCGATAATATTGAAGATTTACAGGTTTTAGCCAGAAAAAGCTGGCAGCGTAGAGCAAAACGTTTAGGGATTATTGATGATTTTACAGAAGAGTCGTAAATTAGTTATTCAGTATATTCATCATACAAAAAGTTGTTATAAGGAAAACGTGCTATATGAATTTTCTTTACTTCTTCATATACTTTTTCTTTAAACTCTTCGATGTTTTCTTTATTGATTGCCGACAAAAAAACAGAAGTAGTTTCGAGATCGTTCATCCACGTTTTTTGCCAATCTTCTAGCGTATAATGTGCTTTGGTTTTTTCAGTTACCAAATCATCTTCATCAATTGTTTCATGAGAATACACATCAATTTTATTAAACACCATAATTGTTGGCTTGTTCGCACTTTTTATTTCATCTAAAACAGTGTTTACAGAAGCTATATGATCTTCAAAATTTGGATGAGAAATATCTACAACATGCAATAACAAGTCTGCTTCTCTCACCTCATCTAAAGTCGATTTAAACGATTCTACCAATTGTGTTGGTAGTTTTCTAATAAAACCAACAGTATCTGTCATTAAAAAAGGAATGTTTTTTACAACCACTTTTCTTACGGTTGTATCTAACGTTGCAAAGAGTTTGTCTTCTGCAAAAACATCACTTTTACTAATCACATTCATTAAAGTTGATTTCCCAACATTCGTATAACCAACCAAAGCAACACGAACCATTTTTCCACGATTCTTACGTTGCACTGCCATTTGTCTGTCAATGGTTGATAGTTTCTTTTTTAGTAGCGTTATTTTATCACGAATAATACGTCTGTCTGTTTCAATTTCTGTTTCTCCAGGCCCACGCATTCCAATTCCACCTTTTTGTTTATCAAGGTGTGTCCAAAGTCGTGTTAATCTTGGTAATAAATACTGACACTGTGCTAGTTCAACTTGTGTTTTTGCAGAACTTGTTTGTGCGCGTTGCGCAAAAATATCTAAGATTAGATTGGTTCTGTCTAAGATTTTACAATCCAATACTTTTTCGATATTTCTAATTTGTGCAGGCGACAATTCATCGTCAAAAATAGCTGTACCAATATTGTGTGCTTCTATATAAGCACTAACTTCTTCTAATTTCCCTGCACCAATAAATGTTTTTGGATGTGGTTTTTCTAGCTTTTGCGTAAATCTTTTTACCGCAACTCCTCCTGCAGTTAAAGTTAAAAACTCTAATTCATCTAAATATTCTTCAGATTGAGTTTCGTCTTGAAATTGTGTAATAACACCAATTAAAACTGTTTT
>JBLHOD010000198.1:0-3631 GCA_047622545.1 Polaribacter sp.
ACAGACATTGTAATTTATAGAGAATTAAGTGGTGGAATTTATTTTGATACTAAAGAACTAAGTGAAGATGGTTTGTCTGCGTTTGATGTTTGTTCTTACACAGTGGATCAGATTTCTAGAGTTACACATTTAGCTTTTAAAGCTGCTCAAAAGAGAAAGAAAAAAGTTACTTTGGTTGATAAAGCAAATGTTTTAGAAACTTCTCGTTTGTGGAGAAAAACGGTAACAGAAATTGCAAAAGAATATGCAAATGTAAAATTAGATTTTATGTTTGTAGATAATGCAGCATTGCAAATAGTTTTAAACCCTAAACAATTTGATGTTATTTTAACAGAAAACCTTTTTGGTGATATTATCTCTGACGAAGCTTCTGTAATTAGTGGATCAATAGGCTTATTAGCCTCTTCATCAATTGGAGAAAAAACTGCAATGTTTGAACCAATTCACGGCACTTATCCGCAAGCAAAAGGAAAAGATATCGCAAACCCTTTAGCGTCAATATTATCAGCAGCAATGCTTCTAGAGCATTTTGGTTTACAAGAAGAAGCAGATGCAATAAAAAGAGCTTTAGAAAAATCTTTAACATTAGGTATTACAACGGAAGATATAAAAGGCAAAAATCAATATTCAGCATCTACATCAAAAGTAGGTGGTTTTATTGCAGATTATATTTTAAATCAAGAAGATAGTAATATGAACTTCATGAACATTCATGCAGGTCAGAGTACCATCATCTAAAAATAAAATTAAAAAAATAGGATTTATAAATATAAATTCACAACATTTGCCCAATGAAAAAACAGATTGTAAATATTATTTCTATTATCGTTGTCATCGTAATTAGTGCGACATGATAAGGAATTGATATTTATTTTTTAATTTAAATAGAACCTTCCTGATAAACGGAAGGTTTTTTTTTGATTTTATTTTGAAGATTGAGTATCATAATTAAGTAGGTTTAAGTAGCTTGTAAACAATTGTTTAGGTTGTTTTTTTAACACCTGAATTTAAAGAGTCTCATTGAGCCTTGTTCAATGAAAATAGAGAAATAGCATAATTTAGTCAACGAATTGAAGAAAACAAGAAATGGAATTAAATAAACATAGCAAAAGATTAACCCAAGATGAATCTCAACCGGCATCGCAAGCAATGTTGTATGCAGTTGGTTTAACGGATGAAGATATGAGCAAAGCACAAGTTGGTATTGCAAGTACAGGTTATGATGGAAATCCTTGTAATATGCATTTGAACAATTTGGCTGCAGAAGTAAAGATTGAAACAAAAATTGCTGGTTTAGTAGGTTTGAGATTCAATACAATTGGTGTTTCTGATGGAATTTCTATGGGAACTTCGGGTATGAATTACTCTTTAGTATCTAGAGATATTATAGCAGATTCTATAGAAACGGTTATGAATGCGCAAAGTTATGATGCAGTTATTGCCATTGTAGGTTGTGATAAAAATATGCCAGGATCTGTTATTGCAATGTTGCGTTTAAATCGTCCAGCGATTATGATGTATGGTGGTTCAACAGCATCAGGAAACTATAAAGGGAAAAAATTAAATATTGTTTCTGCTTTTGAAGCTTTAGGGCAAAAAATGGCCGGAGAAATTGAAGAAGAAGAATATAGAGAAATTATAAAAAGAGCCATTCCAGGAGCAGGTGCTTGTGGCGGAATGTATACGGCAAATACTATGGCCTCTGCCATAGAATGCATGGGGTTTGCATTGCCTTATAATTCGTCAATTCCTGCAGAAAATCCGAATAAATTATCAGAAGCAGAAAGAACTGCTTTGGCAATTAAAAACTTATTAGAAATCGATTTAAAACCTTTAGATATTATTTCTAAAAAATCCTTAGAAAATGCCATTGCAATTGTAAACGCGTTAGGTGGTTCTACAAATGCAGTATTGCACTTTTTAGCGATTGCGCACGCTGCAGATATTGACTTTACTTTAGAAGATTTTCAAAAAGTAAGTGATAGAACGCCCTTAATTGCTGATTTAAAACCATCAGGAAAATACTTAATGGAGGATGTTCATGGAGTTGGTGGAACGCCTGCAATTATGAAATATTTATTACAAGAAGGTTATTTACACGGAGATTGTATGACGGTTACGGGCAAAACATTAGCAGAAAATTTAGCAAATGTAAAAGCCATGGAATTTGATGAACAAGATGTTATTTATCCGAAGGATAAAGCCTTAAAATCATCAGGTAATATTCAAATAATTTACGGAAACCTTGCAACCGAAGGAGCTGTTGCGAAAATTTCTGGAAATGAAGGTTTATTATTTGAAGGAAAAGCGGTGGTTTATGACGGTGAACAAGCTGCAAATACCGGAATTGTAAATGGAGAAGTAGAAAAAGGAGATGTCGTCGTCATTCGATATGTGGGTCCAAAAGGTGGTCCAGGAATGCCAGAAATGTTAAAACCAACTTCGTTGATTATGGGTGCGGGTTTAGGAAAATCGGTAGCATTAATTACGGATGGTAGATTTTCAGGAGGAACTCATGGTTTTGTTGTAGGACACATTACACCAGAAGCACAATCTGGAGGAACTATTGGGGTTATAAAAACGGGAGACAAAATTAGAATTAGTGCAGAAGACAATTCTATTAATGTTTTAATTTCTGATGAAGAAATTGCGGAAAGAAAAGCAAAATGGGTTGCGCCAGCATTAAAGCATACAAAAGGGATATTATATAAATACGCTAAATATGTAGCATCAGCGTCTAAAGGATGTGTTACAGATTTATAAAGTAAAAATTAAGAAATAAGAAATAAGAGCTAAGAAAAAAGACAGTATAGAAAATATTTATCCTTATTCTATAAATCTTTATTTTTTAATCTAAATAAGAAAGTATGGAAACAGTAACCATAAAAAACACAGAATTAGCAACAAAAGTTACAGAAAGAATTTCTGGTAGCGAGGCAATTGTAAGATGTTTAATTGAAGAAGGTGTAAAAATAATTTATGGATATCCTGGAGGAGCAATTATGCCAGTATATGACGAATTATATAAATACAAAGATCAAATACATCATGTTTTAACGCGCCATGAACAAGGCGCAACGCATTCTGCGCAAGGATTTGCAAGAATTTCTGGTAAAGTTGGGGTTGCTATTGCAACTTCTGGTCCAGGAGCAACAAACTTAATTACAGGTATTGCAGATGCGCAAATAGACTCCACACCAATGGTCTGTATTACAGGTCAGGTTCCATCTCATTTATTAGGAAGTGATGCGTTTCAAGAAACAGATATTGTTGGTATTTCTACGCCAGTAACAAAATGGAATTGTCAAGTTACCAAAGCAGCAGATATTCCAGCTGCATTAGCAAAAGCTTTTTACATCGCTAAAAGCGGGAGGCCAGGACCTGTTTTGGTTGATATTACAAAAGACGCACAGTTTGAAGAATTTGACTTTGTGTATGAAAAATGTACTAAAGTAAGAAGTTATTTTCCTGTGCCAAAAACGGATATTACGACTGTTGAAGCGGCTGCAAAATTAATTAATGCAGCAAAAAAACCACTTATCGTTTGGGGTCAAGGAATAATTTTAAGTGAAGCTGAAAAGCAATTAAAAGCAGTTGTTGAAAAAGCAGGTATTCCTGCCGCATGGACAAT
>JBLHOD010000199.1:0-3623 GCA_047622545.1 Polaribacter sp.
AACCTATAGAAGAAAAAACTGATTTGTCTTTTATGACTGTTGGTTTAGGATTAGGGAATACACAAATTTGGGATAAAAAATCGTTAAGTGTAAATGTGTCATATATTAATTTGGCGCCATATCAAGCAGCATTTCCAGATAAAAATATATGGCATAAACCTGTGCAATCTTTAGGAGGAGAATTGATTTATCGCCAGAAAATGAAAAACGACGGCATGTTAAAAATGTACGGAGCTTTTAGTTATTCTGATTTGGATTTAACGCAAGAAGATATCAATTTACCAAATGGATTTCGTTTTGGATTAGAAAACAGAAACTTATATTTTAATACTTCATATAAAGGGTTTTTAAAAAATAATTGGACTTTTTTAACAGGGTTGTCGATTACAAACGATCATTCTGATATAAAATTGGAAGCTGATGAAGTAACGAATGACGAAAATTCTGCTCATTTTAAAGTTAGATTAAAGAGAAATATAAATAATCGTGTTAAATTAAATATGGGCGCAGAATATTTTATGACCAATTTTAAAGAAAATTATAAACCTATTAATTCAGTAAATTACACGTACGGATTTGATAATAACATTTTTGCAATGTTTACTGAAGCTGATGTTTTCTTCTCTAAAAAAGTAGCTGCAAAAATTGGATTGAGAACAGAATATTCTCAATTATTAAAAGAATCTACACTTTCACCTAGAGTTTCTTTGGCATATAAAGCAAGTGCAAACGGACAGTTTTCTTTGGCGTATGGACATTTTTATCAAAATCCGAAGAATGATTATTTAAAATTCAATTCTAATTTTAAGGCAGAAAACACGTCGCACTTAATTGCCAATTATCAATATGTAAAAGACAAGCAAATTTTAAGAGTAGAAGCCTATTATAAAAATTATAAAGATTTGGTAAAATACGATACAAATTTTACGGTGCCAACATCAAACTATTCTAATGATGGTTTTGGTTACGCAAAAGGATTGGATGTGTTTTGGAGAGATAATAAATCGTTTAAAAATACTGATTATTGGATTTCGTACTCTTTTCTGGATACCAAAAGAAATTACAAAAATTATGCAGCTTCTGCAACACCAAAATTTGTTGCAAAGCACAACGTGTCTGTTGTTGTAAAACATTTTGTAACCGATTGGAAAAGTCAAGTTGGATTCAGTTATAATTACGCTTCTGGCAGAAATTTTACAAACCCAAATATTACAGGTTTTTTAAACGATCAAACGAAAAGTTATAATTCATTAAATGCCAATTGGGCATATTTAATTAGTCAGCAAAAAATACTATATATTTCTGTAAGTAACGTTTTAGGAACTAAAAATGTTAACGGATACCAATATTCAAATCAACAAAATAACAATGGAAATTTTGATAGAAGAGCAATAACTCCATCAGCGGATAGATTCTTTTTTGTAGGTTTCTTTTGGACAATTAGCGATAATAAAAATGACAATCAATTACAGAATTTATAAACTTTATACAATTCGGTAGTAAAAAACTACAACTCGGTTATAAATATATTTTTAGGTCCTAAAATAGTTAGATATTTGATCAGCAATAAAAACGATACATCATGCAAAAAGTAATTTTAACATTTATATTTATCTTAACAAGTTTTTTTCTTTCACACGCACAAGAAAATACAACCCACACAATTACAGTAACTATTTCAGGAATGAAATCTGATAAAGGAGATGTTTTTGTAGCCTTATACAATTCGGAAAAAGATTTTTTAAAGAAAAACTTTAAAGGAAATATTGCAAAAGTAATTGATAAAAAAGCAACAGTATTTTTTAAAAATATAGAAAAGGGGATGTATGCAATTTCTGTTTTTCATGATGAGAATGACAATAAAAAGATGGATACTAGAATCTTCGGAATTCCAAAAGAACCAATAGGAACTTCTAACGATGCAAAAGGCTTTATGGGGCCTCCAAAATATAAAGACGCAAAGTTTAATGTAACAACAAGTGTTACAATTCCAATAAAAGTAGAATAATTAACTTCTAATAAAAACAAAACGTAAACTATTAAAGATGAAAAAAATAACACTATTATTAGCACTAATTTTTGCAGCAAATGTAACTGCACAAAAACCATACGAAAAAGGAATGGCAAAAGCATTAGGACTTTGGGGACAACAAAAAAATACAGAAGCTGTTCAGCTTTTTGAAAGAATAGCATCTGCAGAAAAAGACAATTGGTTGCCAAAATATTATGCTGCTACAGTTTTAATTATTGATGGTTTTTCTATTAAAGATGAAACTAAATTAACAACGCAATTAAACAAAGCACAACAGTTATTGGACGAAGCAACTGCTATTTCTAAAAGTAACCCAGAAATTATAATAACACAGGCGATGTTAAATACAGTATATGTTGCTTTTGATGGGCAAAAATACGGAATGACATTGTCTGGTGAAAATGCGCAATTATATGCAGCAGCATTAAAGATTGCGCCAAACAACCCAAGAGTAGTATTAGGAAAAGCACAATGGGATATTGGTGGAGCAGCATTTTTTGGACAATCTACTAAGCCATTTTGTAAAGAAATAGAACGTTCTATAGAATTGTTTAAAAATGAAAAACCAAAAGGGAAATTTCATCCTTTTGGCGGAATTGAAAGAGCAGAAGAAGCTTTAAAACAATGCGGTAAATAAGAAATTTTATAATTAATTGAATTAAAAAACCTCCATCAGAAATGATGGAGGTTTTATTATATAGCGTAAAATATATTTTATTCTTCAGTAGCTTTATCAACTACAATACGTTCTGCACGATTTGCTAATTCCCAAGCTGTATGGAAAACAAGACGTGATCTGTTTTCTAACAAGTCATAATTAATTTTGTCTGGAGTATCTGATGCTTGGTGATAGTCATCATGTGTTCCGTTAAAATAGAAAATGATTGGAATGTTATTTTTCGCAAAATTATAATGATCTGAACGATAGTAAAAACGATTTGGATCGTTCTCGTCATTATACGTATAATCTAATTCGATATTCGTAAAGGTTTTGTTTACTTGTTCAGAGATGTTGTGTAAATCTGCACTCAATTTATCACTTCCAATTAAGTAAATATAATTTCTATCTCCTTCACGTTTTGGATCGATACGACCAACCATATCAATATTTAAGTTAGCAACTGTATTTGCTAAAGGAACTAAAGGCTCATAATCGGTATAATATCTAGATCCTAACAATCCTTTTTCCTCTCCTGTTACGTGTAAGAAAATAATTGAACGCTTTGGTGTATGACCTTTGTCTGCTGCTGTTTTAAATGCTTCAGCAATTTCTAATAATGATACTGTTCCAGATCCGTCATCATCAGCTCCATTAAAAATTTCACCTTTTGCATTGACTCCTACGTGATCTAAATGTGCAGAAATGATAATGTATTCGTCTGGTTTTTCAGAGCCTTTAATTATTGCTGCAACATTTTCAGATGGATGAGATATAGTAATACTTTTGTAGTTCATCTCTAACTTTGTTGCAACTGAAGAAGTTTTGGTAGATTTAATCTTATTACCTACTAAGGCTTTACCCATTTTTTCGTTAATTAAAAAATAGTACATTTCTGCTTCACCAGCATTTTTGTTTGGTAATGATAAGCTG
>JBLHOD010000200.1:0-3611 GCA_047622545.1 Polaribacter sp.
TAACAATAAAAAGTTATATTTACCACAAATTATTTTCGATTTGAGTACAGTGCAATTTATTCCTACAGAACTAAACTTTTCAATAGAAAAAGCAACATACACCTGGCAAACTCCAAGCAATATTGCATTGATAAAATATTGGGGTAAAAGTGATCCGCAAATTCCAAAAAACGCATCCATTAGTTTTACATTAAACAATTGCCATACAATAACTTCAATTGATTTTGTAAAACGTGTCGCCTTGAGCGCAGGCGAAGGGTCTCAAATTAATTTCGAGTTGTTTTTTGAAGGACAAAAGAAAGAAGCTTTTAAACCTAAAATTGCACAGTTTTTCGAAAGAATACAAGAATATTGTCCATATATTTTTAAGTATGATATGGTAATTAATTCAGAAAATTCTTTTCCGCATAGTAGCGGAATTGCATCATCAGCAAGTGGTCTATCCGCCATTGCAATGTGTTTGCTAAATCTAGAAAAAGAATTAAATCCAAGTTTAACAGAAAAATACATCAATCAAAAAGCATCTTTTTTAGCACGTTTAGGTTCTGGGAGCGCAAGTAGAAGTGTAGAAGGGCCGTTAGTAGTTTGGGGAAATCATCCTGAAATTGAAGGAAGTTCAGATCTATTTGGAGTAAAATTCCCGTATAAAGTGCATTCTGTTTTTGACAACTATCAAGATGCAATTTTATTGGTTGATAAAGAAGAGAAGCAAGTTTCTAGTACAGTTGGACATAATTTAATGCATCGACATCCGTATGCCGAACAACGTTTCTTGCAAGCAAATGAGAACCTTTCTCAGCTTTCAGAAATACTACAAAATGGCGACATTGATAAATTTATAAATATTGTAGAAAGTGAAGCACTAACCTTGCATGCAATGATGTTAACAAGCAATCCGTATTTTATATTAATGAAACCAAATACGCTAGAAATTATCAATGCAATTTGGAAATTTAGAGAAGAAACCGGAAATAAAATTTGTTTTACGCTAGATGCCGGAGCTAATGTTCATGTATTATATCCAGAAAAAGAGAAGGAAAAAGTCAATAAATTTATTGTAGAAGCGTTGGCACATTACTGTCAAAAAAACCAATATATTTTTGATATTATAGGATTTGGAGCAAAAAAGTTGTAAATTAGAGAAACTAAAAACTTTATTATGAAAACTTCAACCTTACTATTTATTTTAGTTGTTGGGTTTTTAACTGCGTCGGTTTCAGCTCAAGAAGCAATGTGGTTCGATGCAAATTGGAATTCAACAGTAAAAGAAAAAGCAACCTATTACAGACCTAAACCTAAAGTTCAGGAAAATGGCTTTTGGATTGTTGATTATTACATCAATGGAACGAAACAAATGGAAGGATTTAGTCTAAACGATAATCCTAATAACGAAAAATTTCACGGCTTAGTCAAGTATTATTTTGCAAATGGAGTTACATTTCAAGAAATAAATTTTAAAGAAGGAAAAGTAAATGGAGTTAGAAAAGTGTATTTTGAGTCGGGAAAATTAAAAACTGTAACAGAGTACCTAAATGGTAAAAGGGAAGGCAAGTATTTTGAATATTATGAAACTGGTCAGCTTTTTTCTAGAGGGTATTTTGAAAATAATTTAAAAGAAGGAAGCTGGAAAACCTTCTCTAAAAATGGAAAAATCAAAGAAAAAGGTAATTATGTGAAAGGTAAAAAAGCTGGAACATGGAAAATGTTTTACAAAAATCTAAAGAAGAAATAGTTTAAACTGCTGTAAATTAAAATAATAAGCAGTATTTTTGCAAATGTTAAAAGAAAGAAATGAAAGGACCCTTATTTTACGCTAAAATTTTACTCTTTGGAGAGTACGGAATTATCAAAGATTCAAAAGGTCTTGCAATTCCATATAATACTTACAGAGGCGCATTAAAATCTGCAAAAAACCTCTCTGGTGAAGCATTAAAATCTAACAGTAATTTAGTAAGATTTTACAATTATTTATCAGAATTAAAACATGATAATATATCTTTTAGACTAAATGAGTTTAAGGCTGATTTAGATAATGGTATGTATTTCGATTCTTCTATTCCGCAAGGCTATGGAGTTGGAAGTTCTGGGGCTTTGGTTGCTTCTATTTATGATGAATACGCAAATAATAAAATAACAGTTCTTGAGAATCTTACAAGAGATAAATTGTTAACGCTAAAAGAAACGTTTAGTGTCATGGAGTCTTTTTTTCATGGAAAAAGTTCTGGTTTAGATCCGCTAAATAGTTATTTAAGTTTACCTATATTAATTAATTCTAAAACTAATATTGAAGCAGCTGGAATTCCATCTCAAAAAGAAGGAAAAGGTGCTGTGTTTTTATTAGATTCAGAAATTGTTGGAGAAACAGAGCCTATGGTAAACATCTTTATGAACAAGATGAAAAATAAAGGTTTCAGAAAAATGCTAGATGAAGAATTTGCTCTACATACTGATGCTTGTATTGATGATTTTTTACAAGGAAATGTAAAATCATTATTTGGTAATGTTAAAAAATTATCTAGAGTAGTTTTAACCAATTTTAAACCAATGATTCCTGCAGCTTTTCATGAAATTTGGGAGCAAGGAATTACTACAAACGATTATTACTTAAAATTGTGTGGCTCTGGTGGTGGTGGTTATATCCTAGGTTTTACTGAAGATTACGAAAAAGCAAAGGAAAAGTTACAAAGCTATAGATTAGAGTTGGTATACAGATTTTAGAAAACCAACAACTCGAAAAGTGAGCAATTCTAAATCAACATCGACCTTCTATAAGCTATTAAGTTTACTCTCAGTAATTAGAGGTTATAATGTTTTAGTGCTAGTGATGGCACAATATTTAGCTGCAATATTTATATTTTCTCCAAAAAGATCTTTACACTTTGTCTTATTAGATTATCGATTATTACTTATTGTATTAGCATCTGTTTGTGTTGTTTCTTCTGGATACATTATTAATAATTTTTACGATGTAAAAGCAGATATTATAAACAGACCTATAAAAACAAGTTTAGATAATGTAGTAAGTCAAAAAATAAAGCTTCAGATTTACTTTTTACTTAATTTTTTAGGTTTTGTTTTTGGGTTTTTCATTTCTTGGAAAGCAGCGTTGTTTTTTGCTCTGTATATATTTGCAATTTGGTTTTATTCACACAAATTAAAGAAGTATGCTTTCATTGGATTAATCTCTGTATCCGTTTTAACAATTTTGCCTTTTTTCGCCATTTTTGTCTATTATAAAAATTTTTCAAAAATAATATTTGTTCACGCATCCTTTTTGTTTCTTGTGCTTTTGTTAAGACAGTTGATTAAAGATTTAGAAAATTTAAGAGGTGCCATTGTAAATAATTATACAACTTTTCCTGTAAAATATGGAGAACGGAATACCAGAAAGTTAGGAATTGCAATTATCATTTTTACTTTTATTCCGGTTGCTATTTTACTAATTTATTCTGGAGTTGGTTATATGAAGTACTACTTTGTGTTGTCTTTAATTATGTTGCTTTTTATAGGTTATTTTTTATGGAAAGCAAACTTAAAAAAACACTATGTTTTATTACATAACATTCTTAAATTCATGTTGCTTTTAGGCATCTTAAGTTTGCTCTTTATTG
>JBLHOD010000201.1:0-3601 GCA_047622545.1 Polaribacter sp.
ATTACGGCATTACTTTTCGGATTGTCATTTTATTATTTTACAACCACAACCATGCATCCATGGTATCTGGCAACATTGATACTTTTATCTGTTTTTACAAAATATCGTTTTCCGATTGTTTGGAGTTTGGTAATTATTCTGAGCTATCAAGCATATTCTAATCTTCCTTGGAAAGAAAATCTGTGGTTTGTTGGATTAGAATATACGGTTGTTTATGGATTTTTAATTTGGGAATTGTTTTTTAATCGTCAAAAGAAACAGTACTCTGGCGCTCTCGATTCACATGTAACTTTGTAACATCTGGGCGAGAATAATGTCCAACTACATCAAAATTTTGTCGTTCTTCTAACACACGATTAAAATCGAGTGTTTCAATAATCAAACCTTCTTTATTGATTACAGGTTCAACCAACCATTCTCCGTTTGGAGAAGCAATACAAGAACCTCCGTTTGCTAAAACTTCAGGCGCATTTTTTATAATTTTATCAAAATGAGGAACGTCTTTTGGAAAATCTAATTTTGTCATTAAACTAGAAACAGAAATTACAAAAGAACGAGATTCTCTTGCAATAAATCGTGTAATATCTTTGGTGTTATGATCACTTCCTGGCCAAACTGCAATGTGTAAATTTTCGCCCAAACCATATAATGCAGTTCTTGGTAACGGCATCCAATTTTCCCAACAATTTAATCCGCCGACAGTAAATTCTTTTAGCGGATGAACTTGTAAACCATTTCCGTCTCCTGGCGCCCACGTTAAGCGTTCATCAAAAGTAGGCTGAAGCTTGCGATGGACAGATTTTATTTCTCCATCTTGATTTATATACACCAAACTTGCATAAATACTATGTCCACCACGATTTTGTGCGCGTTCCATAATTCCTAAATAGACAGCAATTTTATGTTTTTTTGCCAGTTTACAAACTGAACTTAATTCGCCTTTCTCTATGGTGATAGAATTACGAACATAATGTGCATGCATTTCTTTTTGAACCGATGAATCCCATTCTGCGCCATTTGTTAATGCAATCCAAAATGGATAACCAGGCAATAATGCTTCTCCAAAAACAACCAATTCGCAATTTTCTTTTGCTGCATCTAGAATATATTTTTCAATCTTTTTAAGTGTCTTTTCTTTATTTAACCAAACAGGTGAAATTTGCGCTAGTGCTACTTTTAAAATATTATTTTTCATTTTTTAAATTATTATTGAAACCACCAAACCTTCATTTGATCTCACATTAAAAACCGTTTGATCTTCAAAAATTAAATATTGTCCTTTTATACCGACTAATTTACCTGTATAAGAATGTGATTTAACTAGATTTAAACTCTTCGGTTTCTCGGGGTATTTATGAACAGGAAAAATCAAATTAGTTTCTGTATTGTTTTCGATAAAATACGGTTTTGCTTCTTCAGGAATGTATTGCTTTAATTTATTTCTCCATTCTACCAAATTTTCATCTTCAATATCATTCTTCAACATTTTACGCCAATTGGTTTTATCGGCTACAAATTCTTTTAACGCAACTTCTGTAATTCCGGCTAAATATCTATTCGGAGCTTCTACAATTTCAATGGCTTCATGCGCTCCTTGATCTATCCAACGCGTTGGAACTTGCTGTTTTCTAGTTACTCCAACTTTTACATTGCTAGAATTTGCTAAATACACAATATGAGGTTTTAATTGCACTTGTTTTTCGTAGGCTAAATCTCTGTCTTCAATTCCCAAATGTGCAGTACTCAATTCTGGTCTCATAATCCAATCTCCAGCAGTTGGCGTTTCAAAGAAGCAGCTTTTACAAAATCCTTGTCTGTAAATTTCTTTATTTAAATGACAGTTTAAACATTCGTATTTTACGAAAGTAATTTCAATGGTTTTATCCAACAATTGGTTCATATTCAAGAAGTCATCATTCAACTCTAAATAATATTGAATGGTCTCTAAATTTTCTGTGGGCATTTTTTTTAAGACTCCTTGATATTGCATACAACAATTTTTAGTATTTTTAACTCCTTGACAATCGACAACAAACAAACTTACTATAAAAAAGCAAGTTTTAATAATTTTGTATTCATAAATTAAACAAGAAACAGACCAAATGTCATTTCCTTTAGTAAACTCTATAATCTCTTGGTTTTTAAAAAAACGAAAGCATCAAATTGAGTTATTTTTAAAGTATCCTTTAGATGTTCAAGACGAACTATTGTTTAAGTTATTAGATACTGCAAAAAATACAGAATTTGGGAAAACGCATTCTTTTTCTTCGATTAGAGATTATACAGATTTTACAAATGCAATTCCGATTCAACAATACGAAACTTTTGAACCTTTAATAGAACGATGTAGAAAAGGCGAACAAAACCTTTTTTGGCCAACTCCTGTTAAATGGTTTGCAAAATCTAGCGGAACCACAAATGCCAAAAGCAAATTTATTCCTGTTAGTGACGAAGCGTTGGAATATTGTCATCTAAAAGCCGGAAAAGACATGTTGTGTTTGTACATCAACAATAATGAAGACACACAATTATTTACTGGAAAAGGATTAAAACTAGGTGGAAGTTCCGCAATTTATGAAGATAACAATTCGTATTTCGGAGACTTATCAGCAATTATTACAGAAAACCTTCCTTTTTGGGCAGATTTTAGTTCAGCTCCAAGTCAAGAAACTGCTTTAATGAGTGAATGGGAAGCGAAAATGGAAGCGATTGTTGATGAAACTATTCATGAAAACATTACAAGTTTAGTAGGGGTACCAAGTTGGATGTTTTTATTATTAAATCGTGTTTTAGAAAAAACAGGAAAAGACAATATCTTAGAAGTATGGCCAAACTTAGAGGTCTATTTTCATGGCGGCGTAAATTTTAATCCATACAGAGAACAATACAAAAAACTGATTCCAAAAGTAGATTTTAAATATTACGAAACCTACAATGCTTCAGAAGGTTTTTTCGGACTGCAAGACAGAAACAACTCAACCGAATTATTGTTAATGTTAGATTACGGAATCTTCTATGAATTTATTCCGATGGATTCTTATGATGGAGAAAACTCAATAGCGATTCCATTATTAAAAGTAAAAAAAAATGTAAACTACGCACTTGTAATTACAACAAATGGTGGCTTGTGGAGGTATTTAATTGGAGATACCGTGAAATTTACATCTACAGATCCGTATCGTATAAAAATTACAGGAAGAACAAAACATTTTATCAATGTTTTTGGTGAAGAATTAATTATTGAAAATGCTGAAGAAGCTTTAAAATTAGCTTGTAAAAAAACAAAAGCAACGATTACTGATTATACCGTAGCGCCAATTTTTATGGCAGGGAAATCTAGTGGCGGACACGAATGGTTGATTGAATTTAAAAAAGCACCAAAAAATTTAGAATACTTTACCGAACTCTTAGACAATGCATTGAAATCCATCAATTCTGATTACGAAGCAAAACGCTATCATAATATGGCATTGAGGTTACCAAAAATTCATTTAGCAGAAGAAGGTTTGTTTTATAGTTGGTTAAAGCAGAAACAAAAATTAGGTGGTCAGCATAAAGTACCAAGGTTATCTAATAAAAGAGATTATCTTGAAGAATTATT
>JBLHOD010000202.1:0-3581 GCA_047622545.1 Polaribacter sp.
TTAAGCCCATTTGCGCCGATGGTACTGCCAATAGGTGGGAGAGTAGGTCGCTGCCTTTCTTTTATATTGATCAAATCAATATAATATAGTCCTCAATCATTATGATTGAGGACTTTTTTGTTTAAAAAAGTTTATTTTTATAGAATGAAATATCAGTTTACATATTTAGTTGAAATACAGTTCTTGGGATTTAGATTTCATGGATGGCAAAAGCAAGTGAATGCTAAAACGGTACATGATATGATTGACAAAACGTTAAGTTTTGTTTTTGAAAATGATAAAAAATATAAAACACTTGGTTCTGGTAGAACTGATGCAAAAGTTTCTGCTTCAAAATACGGATTTCAATTATTTTTAGATTTTGAAGTTAATGAAGAAGATTTTTTAAGATTATTTAACTTAAATACTACTGCCGATATAAAAGCTTTATCAATTCAAAAAGTAACATCAGCATTTAATATTATACAATCACCAAAAGTAAAAGAATATCACTATTATTTTTCATTTGGTGAAAAGCCACACCCTTTTTCGGCTCCGTTTTTAGTTGGAGTTAGTGAAACTCTTGATGTTGATTTGATGATTAAAGGGGCTAAATTATTTGAGGGAGAACATTGTTTTCATAAATACTGTACCAAGCCTTCAGAGAAAACAATTTTTAAAAGAGTAATTGATTCTTGTGAAATTGTAGAGAATACTATTTTACAAGCTAATTTTTTTCCTAAAGAAAGCTATATTTTAAAAGTGAAAGGTAAAGGGTTTTTACGGTATCAAATTAGATTAATGATGGGGTCTTTATTTGAATTAGGAAAAGGAAATGTTGATTTGGAGTTTATAGAAAATTCTCTAAAAGAAAATAATGATAGAAAGTTCTTGAGAGAAATTGCTCCAGCTTCTGGATTGCAATTGTATGATATTGTTTTTGATAAGTAGTAATAAAACTAGATTTTGCGTAAGGGATTGGAACGATTGTTTGAGCTCTTTTATGAAGTATGAAAAAAAAGCGAGTGTGAAAAGCCCGACCGTTTTTTCGGTTACGCCATAAAAAAAAGCCCATTTTTAGAATGAGCTTTTAGTTTTAGTAATCTGATATTTCTCGCTTTGCTTCGAAATGACACTTCGCGTTTAACTTAGTTTTCGACTGCGCTCGAACGGACATTCATTTAACCTTTTATAATTCCGCGAGAAATTACAATTTTCTGGATTTCAGAAGTTCCTTCGTAAATCTGAGTAATCTTTGCATCACGCATTAAACGCTCTACATGATACTCTTTTACAAAACCATTTCCTCCGTGAATTTGAACAGCTTCAACAGTGTGTTCCATTGCAACTTTTGATGCGTATAATTTTGCCATTGCACTAGACATGTCATAATTATTTCCTTGATCTTTATCCCAAGCAGCTTTTAGTACTAGCATTCTTGCAGCTTCAATTTCTGTGTGCATGTCGGCTAATTTAAAAGCAATTGCTTGATGATTGCAAATTTCAGTTCCAAAAGATTTACGTTCTTTAGAGTATTTTAAAGCTAATTCGTAAGCGCCAGCAGCAATTCCTAACGCTTGAGAAGCAATTCCAATTCTTCCACCAGATAATGTTTTCATAGCAAACTTAAAGCCAAAACCATCTTCACCAATTCTATTCTCTTTAGGAACTTTAACATCATTAAACTGTAATGTGTGAGTATCACTACCTCTAATTCCTAACTTATCTTCTTTTGGACCAACATGAAAACCTTCCATTCCTTTTTCAACAATAAAGGCATTGATTCCTTTGTGTCCTTTTTGTCTGTCCGTTTGTGCAATTACTAAATAAACATCAGCCCTACCACCACTTGTAATCCAGTTTTTTGTTCCGTTTAATAAGTAATAATCTCCTTTGTCTATTGCAGTTGTACTTTGTGATGTTGCATCAGAACCAGCTTCAGGTTCAGATAAACAAAAAGCACCAACAAATTCGCCAGTTGCTAATTTTGTTAAATATTTTTGTTTTTGCTCTTGATTAGCATATGCCTCTAGTCCGTAGCAAACCAAAGAATTATTTACCGAAACTATTACAGAAGCAGATGCATCAACTTTAGACAATTCTTCCATAATTAATACATAAGAAATTGCATCCATTCCGCTTCCTCCATATTTTGGGTCAACCATAATTCCTAAAAAACCAAGATCTCCCATTTTTCTCACTAATTCTTGTGGAAATTCTTGCTTATTATCTCTTTCTATAACTCCAGGTAATAATTCTGTTTGCGCAAAATCACGAGCAGCTTTTTTAATCATTAAGTGCTCTTCGGTAAGATTAAAATCCATTTATAGTAGTATTATTATATTCGTAAAAAATGTGCTCAAAGATACATTTTTAGTAATAAATTATCAATAAACTTTTGTTATTTTTACAGATATGAGTGATGAGAAAATTAATATAATAGGTTTAATGTCTGGAACTTCATTAGATGGTTTGGATATTGTGTATGTTACGTTTGATAAAAATAATTATAAAAATTTCAAAATTCAGTGCTCAGAAACAAAACCGTACTCTAAATTATGGAAAGAAAAATTGGCAAAAGCAATTGATAAATCTGATAAAGAATTAGTAGAACTTAACGATGAATATGGAGAATTACTCGCAGAAAAAGTCAACAATTTTATAAAAGAGAATAATATTATAACTATCAATTTTATTGCTTCTCATGGCCATACAATATTACATCAACCAGAAAAAGGAATTACATTACAAATAGGAAATGGGCAAATTTTAGCAAGCGAAACTCAGCATAAAGTAGTTTGCGATTTTAGAACTCAAGATGTAAAACTTGGAGGTCAAGGTGCTCCTTTAGTTCCGATTGGAGATGAATTTTTGTTTCCTCAATACGATGCTTGTTTAAATTTAGGAGGATTTGCAAATGTTTCTTTCAGAGAAGAAAATAAAAGAATAGCTTTTGATATTTGCCCGGTCAATATTGTTTTGAATCATTATATAAACAAATTAGGTTATGATTTTGATGATAAAGGACATTTAGCATCTTCTGGAATTACAGATATTGAATTGTTACAAGAATTAAATTCATTGTGTTTTTATAAAATGAATTACCCAAAATCTTTAGGCTTAGAATGGGTTCAGTCAACTATTTTTACTTTAATAGATGAATATAACATTGAAATAAAAGATGTTTTAAGAACATTTATAGAGCATGTTGCAATCCAAATTGTTAACTCAACAAAGAAATGTAAAAACCTTTTTATAACTGGCGGCGGAGTTTTTAATGAGTTTTTAATAAAAAGAATTGAGCACTACTCAAATTTAGAAATCATTATTCCAGATTCTCAAACAATTAATTACAAAGAAGCTTTAATCTTTGCTTTTTTGGGATTGTTAAGGGTTGATAATCAGGTTAATTGCCTAAGTTCTGTAACTGGAGCAGAAAAAGACCATAGTTCTGGCGTTATTTTTCTAGCATAGTTTTTTTTAAAAGAATATTATTTTTGTTTGGACAATCATTTTTTTGCACTAAGTTTGTGAATAAGAGATTTAGATAACTTCTTTTTCAAAATTTTAAATCAATAAAAATGAACCAACTTTAACTGCTA
>JBLHOD010000203.1:0-3561 GCA_047622545.1 Polaribacter sp.
ACATCGAAGATGATGTGGAAAAATTTGCAAAATCGTATCATTTAGATTTATCAAAAAGAATTACATCTATCAATTTAGAAGAAATATTAGTTGAAGAATTTGGGTATACAATTGATGATAAAGAACTTTGTAAATATGATAATTTAAGAGAGATTAGAAACATTTACATCCCAAAAAACAAAACACTTTTAATTGATAGTAATATTTCTGAAGCTCAAAAAACATTCATTTACGCCAAAGAATTGGCTTACAATTATCTAGAGATTGAAGATCGGCTTTATACGTTTCCTTGGATAAAATTTGAGAGTTTTGATCAAGTTTTAAATAACTTTATTGCTTCTTATTTTGCTGGTGCTCTAATTATTTCTAGAAAATCGCTTACAGAAAAATTAACAAGTTTCTTTGAGCTAGAAGAATGGCAACCTTTAAAATTACATCAAATAATTAAACATTATAATTGCTCTCAAGAAACTTTTTATCAGCGTTTAACAAATATTTTACCTAGATATTTTAACATAAAAAATTTATTTTTCTTACGATTTACGCACAAAGAGAATTCACTTGAATTTAAACTAAGTAAAGAACTACATATTACCCAACAACAAGCTCCGCACGCAAACAGAAATAATGAGCATTATTGCAGACGTTGGATTTCTCTAAAAACAATTCAGGATTTAGAAAACTCATCAAAAGAAAGAGCCACTTTTGGTATTCAAATTTCCTCATACGAAAATCAAAAAAATGAATATTTAGTGCTTTCATCCGCAACTCCAGATCCTTTTAAAAATGACATTAATAGAAGTGTAAGTCTTGGATTGTTGCTTTCTCCTCATTTAAAAAAGAAACTTACTTTTCTGAAAGAAAACACTTTTCAAAAAAAACTTGTTGGTGTAACATGCGAAACCTGCTCTGTTAAAAATTGCGCAGAAAGATTTGCAGAACCAACACGTCTAGAAAGAGAAAATCAATATAAAGAAATAGCACAAACAGTTGAAAGTATTATTACTTCTTACCGTTAAAATTTCTTATTTTAGCAGATAAATACAAACATTTTTCATGGATATTAACTTCAATAAAAACGAAGATCACAATAAGTTATTAGCTTCAGATTTGCGCAGACGTTTTGCGAAAGTAAAATTAGGTGGTGGTCAAAAAAGAATTGACAAACATCACTTAAACGGCAAAATGACGGCAAGAGAACGAATTGCTTACTTATTAGATAGTAATGCTAAATCAATAGAAATTGGTGCGTTTGCTGGTGAAGAAATGTATGCAGAACACGGTGGTTGTCCGTCTGGAGGTGTTGTCGTAAAAATTGGATACATTAAAAACAAACAGTGTATTGTAGTTGCAAATGACGCCACTGTAAAAGCGGGCGCTTGGTTCCCCATTACTGGAAAAAAGAATTTACGTGCGCAAGAAATATCCATAGAAAACAAATTACCTATTATTTACTTAGTGGATTCTGCTGGAGTTTATTTGCCTCTGCAGGATGAAATTTTCCCTGATAAAGAGCATTTTGGACGCATTTTTAGAAACAATGCTGTAATGAGTAGCATGGGCATTACGCAAATTTCTGCAGTGATGGGAAGCTGTGTTGCTGGTGGTGCTTATTTACCAATTATGAGCGATGAAGCTTTAATAGTTGACAAAACTGCAAGTATATTTTTAGCAGGAAGTTATTTGGTAAAAGCTGCCATTGGCGAAAGTATTGACAACGAAACTTTAGGAGGCGCTACTACTCATTGTGAAATATCTGGAGTTACAGATTATAAGGCGAAAGATGATAAAGATGCTCTTGATAAAATAAAATTTATTATTGACAAAATTGGCGATTATGACAAAGCCGGTTTTAGCAAAACGGAATCTTTTCCGCCAAAAGAAAAAGAAGATGATATTTTCGGAATTCTGCCAAAAGAGAGAAATGCACAATATGATATGATCGAAATTATTAAACGTTTGGTTGATAATTCTGAATTTGAACAATATAAAGAAGGATACGGAAAAACCATTTTAACCGGTTATGCAAGAATTGATGGTTGGGCCGTTGGTATTGTTGCAAATCAACGAAAATTAGTGAAAACGCAAAAAGGAGAAATGCAATTTGGTGGTGTAATTTATAATGATTCTGCTGATAAAGCAACACGTTTTATTGCCAATTGTAATCAGAAAAAAATACCTTTAGTATTCCTACAAGATGTTACAGGTTTTATGGTTGGTAGTAAATCTGAGCATGGAGGAATTATAAAAGATGGCGCAAAAATGGTAAATGCAGTGAGTAATTCTGTGGTCCCAAAATTTACGATTGTAATAGGGAATTCTTATGGAGCAGGAAATTATGCAATGTGTGGTAAAGCCTATGATCCAAGATTAATTGTTGCTTGGCCAAGTGCTGAATTGGCCGTTATGAGCGGAAATTCTGCTGCAAAAGTTTTACTGCAAATAGAAACTGCATCACTAAAAAAACGTGGAGAACAAATTACTCCTGAAAAAGAAGCTGAATTATTTGACAAAATAAAATCTCGTTACGACAAACAAATATCTCCATATTATGCAGCTGCGCGAATCTGGACAGATGCAATTATAAATCCTTTAGATACCAGAACTTGGATTTCTATGGGAATTGAAGCTGCAAACCACGCGCCTATTGAGAAGAAATTTAATATGGGTATATTGCAGGTTTAAAAAGAAAAAAAATGCTATGAAAAACATAATTTTCATCACTTTTATATCCTTATACTCCTTAACTATTTTTGCTCAGAAAAAAGAAATAAATAAAGACTCAACATTTATAAAACTAAAATTTTATAAGGAAATTTTCAAGAACGAGAAGCTAACAGATATAGATTCAGAAAGGATTAAAATTATAGATGGAGACACTTTAATACTCGTTACGAATTTTAAAAAATTTAGAAAACAAGCTTCAAAAATAAAAGAAATTTCTTTTAAACATCATGCGAGAGCTTATATGCCACTTTGGCAATATAAAAAAACACATAAAGAAGCAATTACTAAAAAAGATTCAATCAATTTTCTTTTTAAAGAAAAAGACACCTTAATACTAATTAGTGATAAAGATTTTTATAAAAATCAAAAACGAGTTTCTGTCCCGTATGAGCCAAAAAGTGATGAATTTTTAGAGACCTACAAAGATATTGTGTACAAGAAACACGATTCTTATGGCAACATCCGTAAAGGAAAAAAAGAATTCATGCGTTTATGGGAAGCGCCTATAAAAATTTATTTTGCCCCAAAATTAGATAACTACTATAAGAAAGCTATAAAAAAGGCCGTGAAAGCATTATCTTCTATAGATTCTTTAAAAATTTCGTTTGTTAAAGATCTCAATAAATCTAATTATATTATTTATCAAATTGATGATAAAAATAGCTATCAATATTCTAATAATTTAAAAAAAAATAAATATGTAGATTATTATATCAATTGGGAAAAAGGAAAAATTTATGATGCTAAATTAGAAATCAACCTAATAGAAAATAGTACAATTGATAAAAAAGAGAATGCAACTATTTTACTTCAGAATTTTCATCAAACGTTAGG
>JBLHOD010000204.1:0-3560 GCA_047622545.1 Polaribacter sp.
AAAGAATCTGCTCCTAAATCGTTTGTGAAGCTAGCTTCTGTTGTTACTTCATTATCGTCTACGCCTAATTTGTCTACGATAATAGCTTTTACTCTTGATGCAATGTCTGACATAATTCTGTTTTTTTTAAAAATTTAAATCGACGCAAAAATACAAATCTTATTAATTATAACTAACTTTTTGCGTGTAAAATGATTATTAAAGATAAATAAAAATGTTTAATCTACTATTAAAATACCCAGAATGTTAATAATTATTCCTTTTTTTGTACTCTAGATATATAATTATGAGGCGTATTGTTGTTTTTGCTTCTGGTTCTGGAACGAACGCAGAAAATATTATAAAGTTTTTTAATAACTCTAAAACCGCCAAAGTTACGCAAGTACTCTGCAACAATGAACAGGCCATGGTTTTTGAAAGATGTAAAAACCTAAATGTTAATTGCTTACTATTTAATAAAAACGATTTTTTAAAGGAAGATACAATCTTAAACCTGTTAAAAAAGAAAGCAGATTATATTGTTTTAGCGGGTTTTTTATGGAAAGTTCCAACAAAAATCATTGAGGCTTTCCCTAAAAAAATTATTAATATTCACCCCGCATTGCTCCCAAAATATGGTGGAAAAGGCATGTACGGAATGAACGTTCACGATGCTGTAAAAGAAAATAATGAGAAAGAAACGGGCATTACAATTCACTATGTGAATGAAAATTATGATGAAGGAGCAGTCATTTATCAAGCAAAAGCGACTTTAAACGAAAATGATACGCCAGAAACCATCGCCGGAAAGATTCATTTGCTGGAAGAAAAATATTTTTCTAGAATTATTGAGCGTGTAATTTTAGAAATTAATGAGTAAAAAAAAGTTTTACGTAGTTTGGAAAGGAAGAAAAACAGGCGTTTTTACTTCTTGGAATGTTTGTAAGCGTCAAATTGATGGTTTTGAAGCTGCACAATACAAATCTTTTGCCAATTTAGAGGAAGCTGAAATTGCATCCAAAAAAAGCTACGATGATTATAAAGGCAAAAACACAAAAACAGTTACTTTATCATCCGTAGAAAAAGAAAAGTTTGGAAAACCTATTTTAGAAAGTATTTCTGTGGATGCTGCTTGTGCTGGTAATCCTGGAAAAATGGAATATAAAGGTGTTTTTACTCATAACAAAAAGCAACTTTTTTTAATGGGACCTTTTCAAAAAGGAACAAATAATATTGGTGAATTTTTAGCTTTAGTGCACGGAATTGCGCTTTTAAAAAGCAAAAACAAAGAAAATATTCCTATTTATTCTGATTCTAAAATTGCCATGAGTTGGGTAAAACAGAAACGATGTAAAACCAATATGCATTTTGATGCATCGAATAAAGACTTGTTAGATTTGATAAAAAGAGCCGAAAAATGGCTAAAAGAAAACACGTTTAAAAACCCAATTTTAAAATGGGAAACCAAAGCTTGGGGAGAAATTCCTGCGGATTTTGGGAGGAAATAACAAATATTAATATTGTTAAATTTAAGTTCACATAATTTTATATATTTGTAAGAAGCAATCATTTATTAGCAAATATGTCAAAAAAAACACCGCTTTTGATTTTATTTTCACTGATATTAATCAGTTTTAGTTGTAAAAACGAAGATGAAAATATAAATCAAGATTACCTTTTAAATAAAGTTTCTAATTCAAAATCTAAAATCAATTTTAAAAATATTTTAATAGAAGATGACAAACATAGTATTATAAATTATATCTATTTTTATAATGGTGGTGGCGTTTCTGCTGGCGATGTTAATAATGATGGCTTGCCAGATTTGTATTTTGTTTCCAACCAAAATGAAAACAAATTGTACCTTAATAAAGGAAACTTCGAGTTTGAAGATGTTACAGAAAAAGCAAACGTAAAAGGAAGTTCTGATTGGAGTACAGGCGCAACAATGGTAGATATTAATAACGATGGCTTATTAGATATTTACGTTTGTGCAGTTTCAGAGTTACTAGATTTTAAAGGTCATAATGAGTTATTTATCAATAACGGAGATGGCACTTTTACTGAAAAAGCCAAAGAATATGGTTTAGATTTTAAAGGTTATTCTACACAAGCTTACTTTTTCGACTACGATAAAGACGACGATTTAGACGTTTATATTGTAAACCACGCAGTTCACACGAGTTTGTCTCATGGTAAAGCATCACAAAGAAATAAAAGAGTTTCTTTAACTGGTGATGTTTTAATGCAAAACAACAATGGTAAATTTGAAAACGTAAGCGCAAAAGCAAACATTTTTGGTGGGGTAAATGGGTATGGTTTAAGTGCTTCTATTGCAGATTTCAATAATGATGGCTGGGATGATATTTATGTTTGTAACGATTTTCATGAAGATGATTATTATTACATTAACCAAAAAGATGGAACGTTTTCTGAAAGTTTAGACCAGTCTTTTTCTACAATTAGTCGTTTTTCTATGGGTAGTGATGCTGCTGATATTAATGGAGATGATCTCCAAGATATTATTACACTAGACATGTTGCCAAATGAAGAAAAATGGTTGAAAGAAACTGAAGGTGATGATGCTATGTTAAACATGCAAACTAACCTTAAAAATTTAGGCTATAAAGATCAATATTCTAGAAATATGCTTCAGATAAATACGCCTGAAAACTATTTTTACGAAACAGCATTTTATAATGGAGTTGCGGATACTGATTGGAGTTGGGCTCCACTTTTTGCTGATTTTAATAATGATGGGCATCAAGATTTATTTATTTCTAATGGTGTTTTAAGAAGACCAAATGGTTTAGATTTTAAAAAATATGTGTCCAGTACTTTTAAAAAATATGGGCAACAACAGGGGTTAGATTGGTTGTATAAATCAATTAATGAAATGCCAAGTGGTAAAGTTCCGAATCAAATATTTGAAGGAAATTCGAATCAATTTAAAGAAAAAACAGGAAGTTGGATTGAAAAAACACCATCACTTTCTAACGGTTCTATATATGTAGATTTAGATTTAGATGGCGATTTGGATCTTGTTACCAATAATGTAAATGAATTGGCTAGCGTTTTTAAAAATACCACGAACAAGAAAAAAAATTATTCAACGATTCAACTACATTATAAAGAAAAAAATAAGGAAGCAATTGGCGCTAAAGTATTTTTATATGCAAATGGAACAAAACAATCTAAACAAGTTTTCAAATCTAGAGGTTTTCTGTCATCAATTGAAGCAAAAGTAAATTTTGGATTAGATACTATTTCTAAGATTGATTCCATAATTGTTGTTTGGCCAAACTTAACGCATCAAAAAATCGAAAACTTAAAAGCAAACAAGCTTTTGAAAATTTACTACAATAGTAAACTCGCTATTTCAAAAAACCAAAAAACTGAGAAATCAACCACTGTTTTTAGTGAAGAAAAATTAATTTCTTTTCAGCATAAAGAAGATACGTATAACGACTTTTTTAATGAACGTTTAATTCCTTATAAAATTTCAACTTTAGGGCCAGCTTTTGCTATTGGCGATGTTGATAATAACGGTTTTGAGGATATTTTTATTGGTGGAGCTTCTG